>JAJFLD010000088.1 GCA_021772875.1 Ghiorsea sp.
ACATAAGCTGCCATTAATACCACAGTCATGGCAATAATGGGGCCACCCAACTCTCGTGCGCCGAGCAAGGCTGCTTCAAAAGCACCTTTACCTTCTTTATGCATATGCCTGTCCACATTTTCGACGACAATAATTGCATCATCTACGACCAGTCCAATGGCCAAAACCAAAGAAAGAAGCGTGAGTAGGTTGATAGTATAATTGAGCATTTCCATAATGAAGAATGCCCCAATTAAGGAAAGGGGTATCGCAACAAGAGGTACTATAACTGCACGCCAGTGCCCTAAAAAGAGGAACACGACCAAAGATACTATCAAAATGGCTTCAAATAAGGTTTTAATTACTTCATCAATAGAGTTTTGGATGAATTTAGTACCATCATAAACAATTTTGCCTGTTAGACCTGTTGGCATCTGGGATTGAATATTTGGAAATGCCGAGCGTACGCGCTGTATCACTTCTAAAACATTTGCATCTGGGGCGACATTCACACCAATAAATACGGATTTTTTGCCGCCAAAAGCAGTTGTAAGATCATAATCTTCTGCTCCCAACACTACATTTGCGACATCCTTAAGTCTTACGATTGAGCCTTCAATATCTTTTACAGGTAATTGTTTGAATTCAGCAACAGAATGCAAACCAGTATTGGCATTTAGCTCCACACTTACCATTTGTCCTTTTGTTTTACCAATAGCTGATAAGTAATTGTTGCTTGCCAAAGCTGCGGATATATCTGCAGCTGTTAAACCATAAGCAGACATTTTTTCAGGATCTAACCATGCGCGCAAGGCAAATTGCCTGCCCCCAATAATCTGTGCGTTTTGCACGCCAGCGATACTATCCAACTGAGGCTTGACCACCCTTAGGATATAATCAGTAACGTTGTTGTTGGGTAAAGTTGTACTGGAAAATCCCATGTACATCGCCGCAATTGTTTCGCCTACTTGCACTGTGATGATGGGTTTTTGCGCTTCTGCAGGCAATTGGTTTAACACGGAATTAACTTTCGCATTAATATCTGTCATCGCCTTGTTGGCATCAAAATTTAAGCGCAATGTGGCACTAATGGTGGAAGCGCTATTGCTGCTCACGGATGATAAATAATCAATGCCTTCAACTTGAGCTATAGCCGTTTCAAGCGGTTGAGAAATGAAACCAGCAACAGTTTTTGCATCTGCCCCATAATAAATGGTGCTCACCGTAATCACTGCATTTTGTGTTTCTGGGTATTGCCGAATAGGCAAGTTCATGATGGATTGTAAACCCAGCACCAAAATAAATAAGCTTATGGTCGTGGCCAATACTGGCTTACGGATAAATATATCTGTAAAATTCATTCGAATGACCTATTTCTCTTGGGGTGTTGGCATGGGGTTATTGGTTGGCTCTAAGCTATTGTTGATGATAACCGGTGTACCATTTTTGAGCTTGATTTGACCGCTAGTGACCACCATGTCTCCATCTTTAATGCCTGATAATATGGATACTTGGTCGCCTCGTCTGTCACCTGTTTCCACAAATACTTGCTGGGCAATCCAGCCTGATTTTTCTTGGTCTTTTTCCTCTTTAGGCTGTAAAACAAAAGCAGTTGTGCCAAAAGCGTTAAAACTTAAGGCAGTTTGAGGCAGAGTGAACAATGTTTTGGGCTGGCCAATGTTGATAAGCACACGCACAAACATGCCAGGCAGAATCTGTTGGTTTGTGTTTTCAATCAACCCTTCAACTTTAATATTACGCGATGTCTGATTCACTTCTGAATCGAGCGCATGAATGCTACCAACCATGTTATTTTTTGCCTTGTCATGATCCAAATTCGTTATATTAACCATAATTTTTTGATTCATGGCTAAAGAAGATATTTCTTGTTGAGGTAATGTGAAGTCAACATATAACGCAGCTCTATTTTGCAAAGAAACAATCTTTTCTGAGGGATTGATAAATTGGCCGAGATTGATTTTACTGATACCAAGCACACCATCAAAAGGGGCTCGGATTTGTTTTTTGTCCATGAGCGCTTTTTGCATCATTACATCTGCTTCGGCACGTTTAAAATTTGCAATTGAAGTATCCAATTGTGCTTGGCTGATGGATTGAACCTGAATTTGTTCTTGGTTGCGCTCGAAATTGATCTTGGCCAATGCCATGTTTGCTTCTAAGCCTTGAAGCTGAGCTCGCTCTTGGCTGTTGTCGAGCTCGATCAAAAGTTGCCCTTTTTTAACAGTATCGCCAGATTTAAAATGTATTTTCTTTACCATGCCAGAGACTTCTGAACTGATCATGACTCCCTCGACAGCACGAAGTGTTCCTACGGTTTTTATTTGCCGTTGCCAGCTTGTTTTCTTGGCCGAAATAGCAGATACCGTCGCAGCGGGTTGGCTGTTTGCAGAAAGATATTTTTTCATCATCTGAGCCACAAACATGTGGTAGCCTTGAATGGCTCCAAAAACTAGCCCAACAATCAACAGCATGATAATCATGCGTTTTACCATTTTTTGTGTCATAACGAATTCTCCACTTTAACTTCGCCTAATGTTGGTTTTTCATGATTTGCCATAACATTGCCACCATTGGGTTGCCACCATCCTCCACCCAATGCATACATTAAACCTGCGCTATCACTAAACAGCGCTGCTTTTGCTTGAATGGTAGCCATGCGTGTTTGTTGATATTGTCTTTGCGCTTGGAGTAGCTCCAGATAGCTAGCCGCACCCTGATTGAATTGCGCTTGGATCAGTGAGAGACTATCAAAAGCAGCTTGTTGAGCTTTGAGCTCGAGTTTTTCTTTGTTGGAATCATACTGCAATGCAGACAGAGCATCTGCGACCTCTTGAAAAGCGTTGATGACAACTTGTCGGTATTGCGCAGCAGCTTGTTGATATGTGCTTTCAGCAGCTTTTTTTCTATGCTTTAATTCACCAGCTCTAAAGATAGGTTGAACCAAACCTGCAGCAATGCCCCATATGCTAGAACCAGAGCTAAATAAATCTGAGAATTTTGATGTTTGTGAACCATAATCTGCAGATAAAGTTAATTTCGGATATAAATTTGCTGTTGCAACACCAATCAATGCAGTGGCTTGATGCAGAGAAGCTTCAGCCGATAATACATCTGGTCTTTGACGCGTTAAGGCCGAAGGCACAAGGGTAGGAAGCTCATGTGGTAAAGTTAAATGTGTTAAATCAAAGGATGCCAATGTTGCATCAGGGAACTCACCAAGCAAGGCGGTTAGTTGATGTTGAGCAACAGCTAAAGCTTTGTTTAACACGGGCAATTGTGTTTTGGCTTGTGCAAGTTGCAATTCTTGCTGTAATACGTTGATGCGAGGAATTGCACCGTAATCGTATTGTTTTTTGAGAAGCTCTAGTGTTTTCTGCTGTGAAGCTATGACTTCATTTAATACTGATATTTGACCACGTAGCGATGCTTCATGGATTGCAACATTCACAATATTGGCGACCAAGCTCATTTTTGCTGCGGCAAGCTCGTATTGAAGAAAGTCCACATTTGCTTGAGCAGATTCTAAATAGCGATGTCCACCGCCGAAGAAATCAATGTTGTATGTTAAATTTAACGATGCACTTTGTAAGTCATAAATTTTGCTGAAATTGGGTTGACCAAAAGTGATGCCATTGATTTTATTGCGATTGCTACCAATTTTAGCATCAAGTTGCGGATACAAGGTAGAACCAACATCTGCTTCTAGGCTTTGCCGACTCGCTTGCAGTCGAAATTTAGCACGTTCAAGTGTAGGGCTTTGTTTTAAGCCCAATACCACCAATTGATTTAAGGCATCGGACTCAAATAATTGCCACCATTGCGATGGAATACTTTCTTGTTGGTGTAGTGTTATTGTATCAAGTGATTCGGCTAGCTTAAAGTCAAGCGAAGCAAAATTTTTGTGCTTTGGTGGCTCTGGGCGATGAAAGTCCGGGCCAACTGCACATGAAGATTATCATGTCATATGCTCGTTGGGGTTCTCAAGTTGATTTAGGAAGCAACTAAAACCCAACACATCCTATATGTCAATGCGTGATTTGTATTTAAAAACACCTTTTGTGATCATGTTAGAGCACCATTTATTTTACGTTGCTGTATTTAAAACGCAATCATGTTCACAAAGGTCTTGCCAAGCACTAGATAACGCAAATGTGTATGCGAGAGCTGGTTAACAAGGTTGAAGGAAGCGTAACATGATATTAGCTTAAATTTTTTAGGAGACGTGTCATGACAGAGCAAAACATTCAGCTTTATTCGCTTGCCACACCCAATGGTCAAAAAGTATCCATTGCTTTGGAGGAAATGGGCATTCCTTATGATGCATATTTGATTAATATTGTGGCAGGAGATCAGTTCAGTGATGAATATGTCAAGATTAGCCCGAACTCAAAAATCCCTGCGATTATCGATCCCAACAGCCCCGATGGTGAACCATTAACCATTATGGAATCAGGCGCGATTCTGATTTATTTGGCTGAAAAGAGTGGTATGTTTTTATCAGAAAACCCAAGGATACGCAGTGAAACACTGCAATGGTTGTTTTTTCAGGTGGCTCATATTGGGCCGATGTTTGGTCAATTTGGGCATTTTTACAAATATGCCAAAGACCAATGTGACCATCCTTATCCACTCGAGCGTTACAGCGCAGAGAGTAAACGATTATTAGCAGTGTTGGATAAACATTTGCAAGGCAAAACCTTTCTGGTGAACCAAGCGTATTCCATTGCTGATATGGCCATCTTTCCGTGGGTGGGTTGTCTGGATATCTTTTATGAAGCCACTGATTTTTTAAGTTTGGCGGAATATGAAAATGTACAACAATGGTATCAGAGTTGTGCTTCTCGCCCAGCTGCGCAACGTGGCGCTAAAGTTTGTGCGCTTCCTTCATAAGTTCAAACTTAAAGTCTATATGTTGGTTGATATAAAGCAGGTTTTTTTTATGCAAGTAGCTCTTCGCAGCTTGGTTTATGTGCACGTATTTTTGCAGCAAAAACAAGTTACTATGATTGGGTTGCTACTGATTTTTTGGCTGATGCTGCCCAATGATGCGCACTCAGCCATGCCCAAGCAAGGAGAAAACATGCCCAAACATAACAACGCCTTAATCCACGAGCCCAGCCCATACCTGCAGCAACATGCTCACAACCCAGTGGATTGGTACCCTTGGGGAGAAGAGGCTTTTGCTAAGGCAAAACGAGAAAATAAACCGATTTTCCTCTCTATAGGGTACTCAACTTGCCATTGGTGCCATGTGATGGAACGCGAATCCTTTGAGGATGAAGAAGTTGCCGCGGCTATGAATGCGACTTTTATTGCCATTAAGGTCGATAGAGAAGAGCGACCTGATATTGATCAGGTTTACATGCAAGTGGCACAGATGATGAATGGCTCAGGTGGTTGGCCATTGAATATTTTAATGACACCAGAAAAGAAACCTTTTTATGCGGCAACGTATTTACCCAAACACAGTCGAAATCAGCGTATGGGCATGTTGGATTTAAGCGCACGTGTTCACGTGTTGTGGACAGAGCATCGTGAAGAGCTGGAAAAATCAGCTGATGAAATCAATGTGTTGTTGCGACAAAGAAGCGATGTGAACAAAGAAATCAAAGATTTGGATGTTAAGCAGTTAACCCAGCAGGCATTACAAGATTTAGAGCAGAGTTTTGATGCGCACTATGGTGGTTTTGGCAGCGCACCGAAATTCCCCAGCCCACACAAATTATTATTTTTGTTGCGCCAAGCTAAAGTAAGTGGTGATGCTGGTTTGTTAGGCATGGTCGAAAAAACACTGGATGCTATGCGTGCAGGGGGTGTGTTTGACCAAGTTGGTTTTGGTTTTCATCGCTATTCAACCGATGATTTTTGGTTGCTGCCGCATTTTGAAAAGATGCTTTATGATCAAGCGATGCTGATGATGGCTTACACAGAAGCTTATCAAGCCACAGGCCATGCACGACATGCAACAGTAGTGCGAGAAATTGCAGAATATGTATTGCGTGATATGACAGACATTACAGGTGGTTTTTATTCGGCAGAAGATGCCGATTCAGAAGGGGTGGAAGGTAAGTTTTATGTTTGGGATAAGCATGAGATAAAGCAAGTGCTTGGTAAAGAGGATGCGGAGTTGGCAAGCACCACATACCATTTGAAAGAAGAAGGTAATTTCCATGATGAGGCAACGGGGCGTAAAACAGGCGAAAACATTCCTTATATATCCGCGCATACTTGGCAGAGCCAACAAAATGGACATGAAGAAAAGCTTGAAGCTATTCGCAAGAAATTATTTGTAACGCGTGAAAAACGCATTCATCCCTTTAAAGATGATAAAATACTTACGGATTGGAATGGTTTGATGATTGCAGCACTTGCCAAGGCAAGTGCTGCTTTGGATGAGGACAAGTATTTGGCGGCGGCCCAAAAGAGTGCTGATTTCATATTAAAAACCATGAAAAATAAGCATGGCAAACTTTTGCATCGGTACCGCCATGGTGATGCTGCTATTGCAGCGCATTTGGATGATTATGCTTACATGGTTTGGGGTTTGATTGAACTTTATCAAGCTGGTTTTGATAGTCATTATTTGGCTGAGGCTCTGCAATTGAATCAACAGATGATGACAGATTTCGGTGCTGAACAAGGTGGCTTTTATTTGACGTCACACGATGCGGAAGTGTTGCCAGTACGTTCTTTTGATGGCTGGGATGGTGCTTTGCCTTCGGGCAATGCCGTGGCGGCAATGAATATGCTGAAGTTGGCACGCATGAGCGGTGATAACAAATTAGAGGATGCTGCCAACAAAGTATTCTCTGCATTTTCATCATTGATAACGCAAGTGCCTGCTGGTTTTATGCACATGTTATCAGCATTCAATATGGCAATAGGGGATGGTTTTGAAATTGTGTTGGCAGGTGATAAACAAAGCAAATCAGGACAAGACCTATTAAAGGTTCTGCGCACCAGTTATGTGCCCTATTCGATTGTGGTTTGGCGGGATGAGGCAAGTATGAAGTTGATCCCATTTATTAAATTCCAAACACCGCTTGCCAATCAAGCTACAGTTTATGTGTGCAAAAATTTTCAATGCAATCAACCTGTAACAGATAGCAAAGCCATGCTAAATTTATTACAGTTTGACCCAGCTAAAGAATGATGGTCAACGCATCGTTTTAAATCCAGAGAAAAAGACAACATCTGAATTTACATTTGAGCTATTTAGGTTTCTGTGTAAAATGAGAAATCAGCGGCTAATTTTTTAATAGAAAGGCAAGGTAGTGCATAATACGAATCTAAATACTTATACAACGCGGGTATTGGCCCTTCTAGCTTGTTTATTCGGCGTTTTTTTCTCTGGTGTAAACGCGTTGGCGACTGAGAACAACAATCCTTACTTAAAGATGTCGATTGAAGATTTGATGCAGGTGCCGTTGAGCGTTGCCTCAAAAAAACCACAAGCTTTAAGTGATACGGCGGCGGCAGTATTTGTGCTGACAAGTGATGATATTCGCAGATCTGGTGCGACATCGCTACCAGAGGTTTTGCGTTTGGTGCCAGGTATAGATGTGGAACGTATAAATGGTCATGAATGGGCAGTGTCTTCGCGTGGTTTTACATCCAGCTTTTCGAATAGTTTGTTGGTCATGATAGATGGCAGAAGTGTGTTTACGCCACTTTTTGCTGGTGTTTATTGGGATGTACAAAACATCATGCTCGAAGATGTGGATAGAATTGAAGTTGTGCGTGGTTCTGGTGGTGCTGTTTGGGGAGCCAATGCTGTTAATGGTGTTATCAATATTATGACAAAATCGGCAGCGGATACACAAGGTGGTTTAATCGTTACTAGCGTGGGTGATAACAAGAGAGAGAATGGTGCCATGGCGATACGTTATGGTTTCAAAATTGGCGAACATGGCTCAGCGCGTTTTTTTGCGAAAGGGTTTAGTCGTCAGGATGATAATCCCAAAGCCAATGGGCCTATAGGCAATTGGAAAGATAAACGTTTAGGTTTTCGTACGGATTGGGAGACCAATACAAGCACTTTTATGCTTGATGCGAGCGCTTATCATGGAGAAGAAAGTACGTTGATGTATGCAGCTGCGCCATATTCAGCAACGCATACCTACCAGTCAGCAATGAGTGGAAGTCATCTCTTAGGGCTTTGGCAACGTGATGGGCTTTCCGTGCAAGCATATTTTGATCGCACAATGCGCACGCGGCGTACGTTTGCAGAGCATAGAGATACAATGGACTTGGATTTAAAATACCATGCTGCCATCTTTCATGGACACGACTTACAGTGGGGGGTTGGTTATCGCACGACTTCAGACACGATTGTAAACACTTTAGCGCTCTCACTTGACCCTGCCAGTCGCACGGACCCATTGTACTCAGCATTTATTCAGGACGAGCTGGATCTGACAAACAATCTGAAGCTTACTTTGGGGCTAAAGGTTGAAAATAATAATTATACAGGGTTTGAATCAGCACCAAATATACGTTTGATGTGGCATATCAATGCCAAACAACAACTATGGGCATCTGTAGCACGTGCGTATCGACCTCCTTCACGTGCAGATACTGATTTAAGCCAGCTTTTTGTAAATTCACCACATTTCCATTTAGGGTTGGTGGCCAATCCTCATCTGGAAACGACAGATGTTAGCTCTTATGAATTGGGTTATCGTTTTCAACCGCAAACAAACATAGCCTTAGAAATAACGGCGTACCGCAATGATTATAAACGATTAACAACCAATGAAGAATTACCTTTTGATACGACCACCAATTTTTTAGCTATCAAAGAAGCTAATTATCTTGATGCCATGAGCAAGGGGATGGAGCTGAATGTTTCTTGGCAAATATTTGAGCCATGGCGATTAAAAACAAATTATACATGGACGCGTATAAGTGCGCGCAGCACAGGCGGCAATGATTTAACATCTGCAAGAAATACAGAAACAGGAACCCCGAATCACATGTGGTCAATCCAGTCTGCATTAACGCTAACCAATCAGCTGACGTTTGATACACAGTTTTACGCAATAGCAGAATCATTGGCGCATAAAAGACAAGCCTATACGCGTCTTGATGCGCGATTGGGCTGGAAACCTACCGATGCTATTGAATTTATTTTGGCGATGCAAAATGTGCAAAATAAACGCCATCATGAATACCCTGATGCATCAGGAAATTTCTCAGAATTTGGGCGCAGTTATTATGGCCAAATGCATTGGGCATTCTAGGTATAATCACCACATGAAATTGATGATGAAAGTTTTGTTCTTTTTTGCTTTAACGCTTGCTGATGCCTCGCTTGTGTCGGCAGCAGAAAACCAAACCCAAGAACAAATCCAAGCTGCAATGGTTTATCATCTTTTTAATTTCATAAGCTGGCCAGAGCATGCGCCCAAAACACACCAAAACCGTATTTGTATGGCTCCTGATTTCCCTGGGCAAACAGCGTTGTTTGCCTTGGAAAATATCCAAGTGAAAAATAAACCTATTCATGTAAAGACATGTGAAGACACAACATGCGCCAAGCAGTGTGACATATTGCTCTTATCAGGGGATGTGAATCCTTTGAATACCACGCTGCTGCAATCTGTAAGCCACGCACCAGTGCTTACGCTTGCTGCCAATGGATGGTCGTTGGCTCAAAAGACCTTGGTCTCATTTTACCATGATGATAAACGTTTACGTATCAGTGTGCGTTTATCTAAAATGCTTGCATCAGGGTTTAAGGTGAGTTCGCGTTTGTTAAGGCTAGTGCGCATTATTGATAACGAAGATGAAACAAATGAAGTGGATGAGATGGATGAAATGAATGAGATACAGGGGGTGCAACCATGAATTGGTTTGCGCATGATTCATTTCAAAATAAATTAATTGTTATGTTGATGAGTGTCAGCATAACAACACTTGTTTTAGCGAGTGCAGGTTTCGTTTGGCAACAAAATCACACTGTTTTAACCAATAAAAAACATCAAATTGAAATTTTAGCCCAAGCCACTGCTTATAATTTATCTGCTACACTTGCTTTTGAGGATCAACAAGCAGCAGCTGATCTTTTACAAGCATTGAGGGTTGATGAGCATATTATTTATGCCGAATTGCGTAATCAATCAGGCGAAATATTTTCGACGTATGGTGTTCGACCAGTCCAACAAACCGAACATATGCTCTCCATTACAGAGCCTGTGATGTTGGGTGGCGCACGTTTAGGTGAGCTGAGTATTTTATCCCAATTGGATGGCTGGCTTGATTTTTGGATGCAAAAGAAAAAGCTTATCTTTGCTATCATCTTTGTCGCTTTGTTGGCGGCCTTTATGATTGCGCTGTGGTTGCAGAAGGGGCTTACCAAACCCGTGCGTCTTATGGCAAAAGCAATGCGAAAAGTTAGTGATGAGCGTGATTATACCGTGCGCGTCAAAAAAGTTAGTGATGATGAGTTAGGGCAATTGGTTGATGGCTTTAACAGCATGCTTGAGAAGATTGAAAGCCATGAACAAGAACTCGATGATAAAGTTCAAGCGCGTACAGCAGAATTAAAACATGAATTGGATGAACGTCACCGCGCCGAACAAGTACGTGATTCTGTATTTCATGCTTTAAACCTTGCTGGTGAAGGCATTATGTTGGCTGATAGCCGAGGGCAGGTTAATTATATCAACCCTGCTTTCAGTCAAATTAC
>JAJFLD010000089.1 GCA_021772875.1 Ghiorsea sp.
GTGATGTTCCCTTCATCACAACCCGTTTGTCAGATGCTAAGATATTTTTTATACTCACTCTTAATATCTTCGTCTACTTCCACACCTCGATTACCACCATACAATCGATCACTTTTATCTTTTTTAGGACCTGATATCCAAAAATGATTTTCTGATTCAATCTCAAAATAATTTGCTTTGAACCCTGAACCTTTAAGGCTTTGAAACTTTAAACCGCGATAATAGAGAGCCTTTCCAGATTTAGAGAAATAGACACGCCCAATTCTTGCGCTTCCCTCTAAACCTTCGGACTTATCCTCCATGTACATGATTTTTGAACGAGAGAGTTTAAACTCAGCTGGAGGCGTTAAGCCTTGATCTAAGTTGTCTTCCCAATTTTTTAAGTGTCGTCCGTTCTTTTCTATCTCATCCATATGAACACCTAACGCGATAACAGGATAAGCTTGTTTTTACCTATTATGCCTTTGATTTCCTTATTGTTGCATGTGAAGTATTTAATCACGGTTTTTGTATTGAGTGTGGCTTATCAGATAAGAAAACTTTAAGCATGTCAAATTGTGAGACTAAGACATAACAGGGGCAAGGAGGATAAAGGTTCTGTTTATAGTTCACCCCCAAATGTTGCCATAGCTTCTAACAATGCTTCCATTTTTAGTCCTAAGTCAGTTAGTTCATATTCTGTCGTTAACGGAACAGTTGGATATACAGCCCTTGTTAGTAAGCACCGTTCTTCCAAAAAACGTAGGCGAGCGGTCAATACTTTAGGACTTATACCAACCAAAGCCCGTTGAATTTCAGAATATCTTTTTTTACCAGACATCAGCTCACGAATAACAAGTATAACCCATTTCCCTTGAATAATATCTGCTGTTTTCTTAACTGGGCATTCATCATCAAAGCCCGTATTTTTACCAATGATATCCATAATGAAACCTACTTTCTAATTAGTGCCTACTTCCTAAAGGAATCCACATCCTTATTCTTCGCAACATAAATCTTCGCCGGAAGAATTACAATAAATGGGGGTCATTATATGAAAGTTTTTGTATCAGGGGCTACAGGAGCCCAAGGTGGGAGCATTGCCAATAAACTTATTCAAGCAGGGCATTCAGTTGTTACATTGAGTTCGAAAGGCAAGGTGACAATGCCAATTGAAGTCATCAAGGGTGATTTTAGCAGTCTTGTTGCTATAGAAGCGGTATTAAGTGATGTGGATGCAGCGGTATTTACATTTCCTATGATATTTGATGTGTCGTTAGCTGAAATCTATGCGAAGAATTTTATAGCCGCAGCAAAAAATAAATTTGTTCCTTTAATCATTTTTAACACATCATTTCATTTGGTTGAAAAAGAATCTAATATCATCGCTATAGATATCAAAATGAGAATTAAAAATATTTTTGATCTCTCTGGCTTAAACATCACCACATTAGTACCAGATATTTATATTGATAACTTTGCCGCGCCTTGGGCTATTCCTACTATCTTAAATGATGGTTTGCTGGTTTATCCCATTGCCAGCGATAAAAAAATACCCCTTATTAGCCTATCAGACCTTGGAAACTACGTTGCAGCAGCAGTAATAAAACCAAGTTTAGCGGGGAAAGTATTACCCATAGGTGGTAACTTGTTTACAGGCGAAGAGCTTGCAAGTGCCATTTCCTCTCACCTTAACAAAACAGTTCACTTTTTAAGTATTAGTCCTGATGATTTTGAAAAACAATTAACTTCAACATTTGGAGGGCTTGCGGCAAGAGAAGTTTCTAATTTATATCGTTATGTAGAGCAAAATAGAAATGAGTTGCTAGAGAAAGATTTTAAGCGTTCGGAATCGGTGTTATCAGTGACTCCCCAAGCTTTGAATGATTGGGTGAAATCTGTGAACTGGTTAAAAGATGGTTCGTAAACTTTAGAGTTGTGCAAATTAATTCTAAAAATGGTTATGGAAATTATGATTCACACTATTCAGAAAACTAGTAAAGTGGAAATTGTATACGTACAAGATGCACTGTGTGGTTGGTGTTATGGTTTAACACCTATTATTGATAAACTTAGAAATCGTTATCATGATGATGAACTTAGAATCACACCTGTGCATGGGGGATTATGGCCAGGTAGTCAGGCCAAACTCATGAATAACGCGCTTGTATCACACTTGCGAAGTGGAATGCCTAAAGTAACTAGATTAACGGGCCAAATATTTGGGAATCAATTTCATGAAAAAATAGTGCGTAACCCTAAATTCATTTACGACACCGAACCCGCAGCGCGAGCAGGCATTGTCGTACGATTTTATAGCCCTATACATGAGCTTAGCTACATCAAAGACATTCAAAAAGCATTTTTTATAAATGGGCTTGACCCGACTCAGTTGGATACTTTTTTATCAATTATAAATAATTACGGAATTGATGAGAAAGAGTTTATTAAACGATATCATAGCCAAGAAACTGTTATAGCTACAGAGCGTGAATTTTCTCAATGCGCTGCGTGGGGTATTCATGCATTTCCATCATTATTGTACCGAACCCATGAACAGCTCAAAACAATCAGTATTGGTTCATGCTCATTTAATCATTTGGTAAACTTTATTGATAAGCATCTTAATATATAAGCAAAAGTAGGTTTTGCTGGGTGATGGAAATCATGTGATTTTAGAGCATCACTAAATACTCTAAAATATCTGCTGCTTGAGCCGTTTGCATTTCTCGTCCATGCTTGCTTGTATGAAACAAGCGCAAACTTCACTTCATATACAATGCCATGGTCGCGGTATGACCAATATCAGTGCTTTGATTCAAGCTTGGCTCAAAGACACAAGTATTGAGACAGGGCAAATTACTGTTTTTGTGCAACACACCAGTTGCTCATTGATGATTCAGGAAAATGCTGATCCTGATGTGTTAATAGATATGGAAACGTTTCTAGCCAAACTTGTTTTGGATGGTGACCCATCATTTCTTCATCAAGATGAGGGTGAAGATGATATGCCAGCTCATATTCGTACAGCGCTTACTCAAACATCCATTACCATCCCTGTGATGCGTGGGCAAATGGCGTTGGGAGTTTGGCAAGGTATTTACCTTTATGAACATCGTTTTGCGGCGATGCGTAGGCATGTGTTGCTGCATGTGATTGGGGAATAAATAAATATGAAATATCACATCCTTAATAAATCATTGCTGCATCAAGGTTTTTTTAAGTTTGAAGGGTTTGAAGTACAACATGATACGTTTTCTGGTGGTTCGTTAACTGTGCACCGCGAACTGCTGGAGCGTGGTGATGCTGTGGCGGTGTTGTTGTATGATAAAACTTACGATGAAGTGTTGCTTTTAGAGCAGTTTCGTATTGGCCCTGCGGTGCGCGGTGATCAAGCTTGGATGATTGAAGTTGTTGCAGGCATGGTGGATGAAGGCGAGGATAAAGAAGAAACTGCAATACGTGAATCCATTGAAGAAGCAGGATATGAGCCCCAAAATTTAACCTACCTTGGCAAATATTATGCCTCACCCGGCGGCACTTCGGAATCGCTGGCACTTTATTTGGGTGATGTGGATAAAAACAAACCCGTGGGTGATGGTGGTGGTATGCATGAAGAGCATGAAGACATTCGCACATTTTGGGTTTCGCGCCAAGAGGCTGTAGCGATGGTGAAAGATGGTCGCATCAATTCAGGCGCGCCGATGTTGGCTGTGTTGCTGGCTTTTGGAGTGGCTGGTGTTGTGCACGTTTAGTATGGCGTAAGTTGGCGACAGCAAGCGCTGTGGCTAGTGGCAATGGATTTATAAATGGTTACACACGGGTTTTATAGTATGCTTTGCATAGATGCTTTTTTTTATATTTTGGTGGAATGATATGAGCATATGGAAGTTGGATCAAAACAAAAGCGAAGAAACAATAATGGAAAATAAGTTATGCATGGTTTGATGTATTATATTACAACACCTTGGTTTGTTGCATTGTCGTTGAGCCTGTTGGTTATAATAACGGTGTTGTTATTGACGGTGTATTGGCGCAAAACATCTGATGCGCGTTGCTTAAAAAAGCTCATCAAAAAGTATAGCCAAGCTTGCGAGCAGGATGTTGCTATTGATGATGGATTAGATGGGCTTTTGTTTGCAGATTATCTTTTGTTGATACAAGGGAAAATCATTGTTTTGAAAGTGTTGAATAAGCGCGGATATGTGTTTGGCGGTGAAAAAATTGATGAATGGACGTGCATGGGGGGCAAGAAAACAGAAAAGTTTAATAATCCACTTGTATCCGTAAATCTATTTGCCCAAGTGCTGAAATACTCGCTGGATTTTGTTGAAGTAGAGGCATGTATTTTGTTTGGTAATCAAAGTGTTTTTGCTAAAGGCGTGCCTCAAGGTGTAGTCACGCTAGACAATTTGGAAGAAAAGTTTACGCAAATGAAAAGCAGCAAAATAGCTTGTGAGCAAGCAAATCAGGCTTGGCAAAAGGCATTGATACTCACCAGCGCTGGTAAAACCGATGCGATGGTAGAGCAGAGAGCCGCTTAGGTTGCCGGTTATCTAAGCTTTCAATATGTATGTTGGGGGTGTTTGTGAAAAATATTCCGATGGGTGATGTCTGGGGAGGTTTATCTGCCTCAGCGCTTGTGCTTCCACAAGCGATGGCTTTTGGCATCGCACTTTGGTCACCTTACACCCATGATCCTGCATCAGCGGCCATGTCAGGGCTTGTAGCAGCGGCTTTTTTGTGTGTGGGCTCTGGTTTATTTCGCGGTACATCTGGTATGGTTGCTTCGCCAACCGGCCCAACCTTGGTTTTGTTGGTTGGTGCTATTGCTGCACTTGCTACAACTGGACTGAGTGGCGATACATTAATCACTGCAACTTTACTCACCATTGCTTTGGCAGGTTTATTTCAAATACTGATAGGTGGGCTTAAACTTGGGCACCTGATAAAGTTTATACCTTACCCTGTGGTTTCTGGTTTCATGACAGGTTCAGCGATTTTGATGATGATGTCGCAAACATCTTCTATGATGGGTGCTGAATCCCAGCTTACGATGGCTCAGGGTTTATGGATTCCAGCAACTGTTGCCATCATCACTTTAGTAACCATGGTTTTTCTACCGCGTTGGATTAAACGCATTCCAGCGACTGTGCTAGGACTTGTTGTGGGCACAGCGTTTTTTCATATTTTTGCATTTAGCCAAGCAAGTGAGCTTCCGCTCAATTGGGTGGTCGGCAATTTGCCACGCATGAGTGATTTACATTTTGGTTTTAGTCTTGAAAACATAGATCAACTTCCATGGTTGTTGATGGCAGGTTCTGCCTTAGCGCTTGCGGTATTGGCATCGCTGGACACACTTTTAACAGCTGTGATTGCCGATGTTGCAACAGGTGCTCGCCATGATGCTAGGCGTGAGCTTATGGGGCAGGGTGTAGGGCATATGCTAAGCGCATTGGCTGGAGGTATGGCCGGGGCTGGTACAACAGGGGCAAGCTTGGTGGCCATTGAAAGTGGTGGTCGTTTGTGGGCAGGTTTAATTACGGGCCTTGGCATGTTGCTACTCATTTTATTTATGGGGCCAGTGGCTGCGGTGCTGCCGATTTGTGTGTTTTCAGGCATTATTTTGCATGTGGCCATTTTTGGCATGTTAGACAAGGATATTTTCAGTTGGATACGCTCACCTCAAGCGCGGGTTGATGGGGCGATAGCTCTTATTGTGACCGGGGTGACCGTTTCTTATGACCTGATGGTGGCTGTTGGTTTGGGTGTTGTGCTGGCAGTTATCGAGTTTATTCGCACACAAGTGCAATCTTCTGTGGTCAATCGCAGGTGGAATGTGGGTGATCGTAGATCGTTACGGCGGCGACCCAAAAGAGAGGCAGCGTGTCTGCTTGAACATGCAGAAAGTATTGTCGGTTATGATTTAAAAGGTACTTTGTTTTTTGGTACAGTGGATCATTTGTTTGATGCCATGACAGCAGATTTGCAACGGGCAAAATATATCATTTTAGATATGCGTAATATTGGGCAGGTGGATTTAACAGCCTTGCGCCTTATTAAACATATGAATGGTATGATGCGGCAACGTGGTGGAGAATTGATTTTAGCACGTGTGCCTAAAAGCATGGGGCTGGTCAAGAGCAAGGATTCAGAGCATGAGAAGTTGATTCCTTATCATGCCCATGTGCGACTTCGTACATTCCCCGATTCAGATAGAGCTTTGGAGTATGCTGAAAACTGCTTATTACAAGCTTTGGATGCAGTTGCTGTGGTTAAAGGAAAAAAGCTGACATTGGCTCAGACAGAATTGTTGCAAGCCTTTAACGCAAAAGAGCAAAAGTTGTTGATGCCATTTTTCACCCTTAAAAAAATAGAAGCGGGTGATTTTTTGTTTAAATATGGTGATTTTGGCGAAGAGTTGTTTGTGCTTCTTGGTGGGGAGGTGGAAGTATTTTTACCCTATGGTAAGAAGAAAAAACTTCGTTTGTCTCACTTTGGCCCTGGCATGACCTTAGGAGAAATTGTATTTCTAGAGCCTGGTCCACGTACGGCAACGGGCCGTGTGACCACTGCTGGCGAAGTCGCAATCATCCAACACAAAGCTTTAAAGAAACTCTTTTTGCAGCATTCAGAGTTGGGTAGGCGTTTGTTGATGCGTTTGGGTCATGATGTTGGCGAAAAATTGCGGTTGGCTGATGCTGAATTGCGTCGACTTGCCTCTTGATGGCAGCTATGAATCACAATTGAAGTTGTTAATGTGGCTTTAAGCACTAAACAAGGCGAGTAACATCTGCTAAAGTTTGCTTATGTCATTCACGCTTGGAGTACTTTTACAAGTTGGTCAGCCACCTGCGGTGGCCGTGCCTCCTATGTATCCTGTGCAGCGAGTGATTGAGGCGCAAGTTGTTTCATCATCGTTGCAATCTATACCGGCTGTGAGCCATGTGAAGCAAGAGACTTTGAGATTTCACAATCATCAAGCCCATTCCCGACCCCAAGTTCAAACTTATAATCCGTTTGGGGAGAAACATCTTGATAAGATGCCAACGGGAGCTTTTCTCGATATTTTTGCTTGAAAGGAAATAAACTGCTTGGCTTTTTTAGCTGCTGTTTCAAGCATATTGCGTTATCTTTGCAATGAAAATGTCACATGATTATACCTTGCCTATGGATAAAATGATAACGATTTATGTTGTTAAGTTTTAGGAGCGTTTCATGCAAAATATCATCAAAAAAATTGAAGATAATATTGGTTTGGTTATCCAGCATGAAAACTCTGCCATACGCTGGTTGTTGGCGAGTTTTGCTGCAGGTGGGCATGTCTTGCTTGAAGATTTACCCGGCACGGGCAAAACCACGCTTGCCAAGGCATTGGCAAAATCAGTATCTGCAACTTTTAAACGCATTCAATTTACGCCAGATTTATTGCCCAGCGATATTGTTGGAGTCTCGATTTATAAGCAGCAGACGCAAAGTTTTGAGTTTCGTAAAGGCCCAGTGTTTACCCATATTTTACTTGCCGATGAAATCAATCGGGCAAGCCCGCGCACCCAATCAGCACTACTCGAAGCAATGAGTGAATCACAGGTGAGTGTGGAAGGAGAAACACGTTTGTTAGAGGCTCCGTTTTTTGTCATTGCAACGCAAAACCCCATTGAGTTTCATGGCACTTACCCCTTGCCTGAAGCGCAATTGGATAGATTTATGATGTCTTTTAATTTGGGTTATGTTTCTCATGAACAAGAGGTTGTCATGCTCACCGCCCAACAAAAAGAACATCCTTTGAGTCAACTTGTTTCAGTGACCAGTCTTGAAGATGTTTTGGCGCTACAACAAGCAGTACGCACTGTGTTTGTGAGTGATGAAATCAAATCTTATATGGTGAATATTGTGCAAGCCACCCGCCATGCGGCAGGTGTTAAGGTTGGTGCCAGTCCACGTGCTTCGCTGGGTTTGATGCAAATTTGTCAGGCTTTGGCTTTGTTGGATAAGCTTAATTTTGTTACACCTGAACATGTACAAGAAGCAGCCAAGCCTGTGATGGCACACCGTTTGGTCTTAGAGCCGCAAATGAAATATACAGGTTTAACAGCAGCAAAAGTGATTGCTGATATTTTGGAGCAAATAGACGTTCCCCAATGAAATCAAGCCTTCAATCTTGGCGGCACCGCTTTGGCTTGAAATACAATACTTGGTTGTTGCATAGCTTAACGAGGGTGACCTTTTGGAGTGAAAAATTCAGGCAAAGGTTGTCACCCATGGGGTTGGCTTTGCTTGCTGCGGTGGTGATTACCCTCATTTTTGGTGCAGATACCAAATCTTCAACCATCTACCAGTTGTTTTCACTCTTTGTGGCTTTGTTGTTTGTATCGCTGGTGTCGGTTTGGTTTTTTAATAAGCGGCACAAAAAACATATCGAAGTTGACCGTATTTTACCTAACTTCGCTACAGTGGGTGTGGACACCCATTATCAAATTCAACTTCAAAACAATGGTGATATTCAATATTATCAGCTAAGTGTGCAAGAGTTTGACCGTTTGCCGATTCCGACGTTAAAACAATTTCTACATATGTCTGAACCTGATGAAGCTCAACGCAATTGGTATGATAGACATACTGGGTTTTATCGGTTTGTTTGGTTGCAAGCTTGGTTGCGGGGCGCTGTATTTACGCCCCAAAGCGTAGCTACACTACAACAAGGCCAAGTATATTGTTGTGATATACCGTTGAGCCCCATGCGCCGAGGTTATATTCATCTTTCAAATATTCGGCTGCGTTTTCCAGAACCTTTGGCTTTGGCTTATGTGTTTGAAGATCATCAAAAAGCGGATGTTTTGCTGGTATTACCCAAAGCTTATCGTTTGCCTACACAATTATTTTTTAGTGGAAGGCAGGCCTATCAACAAAGTGATGTGGCGCAAACTTCAGCGGTGGGTGAATCAGAGGCTTTCAGTCGTTTGCGTGAATACAGGGAAGGGGATTCGCCACGCCATATGCATTGGCCAAGCTGGGCAAGCGCACAACAACCACTCATTAAAGAATTCGAGGCGATGTGTTTTGCACGCGCTACTTTGATTTTAGATAATTTCACTCAAAATGAACAAAATCAAAACTTAGAAGAAGCTATTTCTGTGGCAGCAGGTTTTGCGATGCAAAATGGTGAGCATGGCATGCTTTTTGATTTATTATTTACGGGTGAGGAAGTCGATTTTGATAAGATGAAAACAGGTAGGCTGTTATTGCATGCAGAGCAAATGCTAGAAACCTTAGCACTTTTGCAGCCGTGCCAAAAACATGATTTTTCCATCTTATCCAAATATATACTAAGGCAATCAGATCAATTGCAGGCATGTGTGTTGATTTTGCTTGTTTGGGATGAGGCAAGACAAAGTTTGGTGCAGCAGTTGTTGGCTTTGTCTATCCCACTGCGCATATTTTTGATGGATGATGGACAAAACGCTTTGGTATCCGAAGATGTTTTGGCCCTGGCGGATGTACATGTGTTAAGGCTTGCTCATGTGCAAGATGATCTGGATAGCATAGTTTGATGAAAGCTTTGATGATGCCGCTTTTATTGTTGATGGGCTTACAATTTTGGGGCTGGCAGCTTGAGTTGTTTTGGCTGGCAGGGTGTTTGTCTGCTATTTTTATTGTTGTTGTGTATCAGCAAGGCAGATACACCTTTGAAATAACATCATTTTATCATATTGCGAATTTATGTGTGTTGATTTTGGCGGCTGCATTTGCTTATTTCTGGTTGGATGAGAAGGTTTCAAAAGCACTTTTCCCCACACTTCAACTTCTGCCTTTGGCTTTGATGCCGATGTTGATGATGCAATATTTACACCAGTCTCGGCGTGTGCCTAGTCATGCTTGGATGTTTTTTAAGCGAGATAAAGAAGCAAAACATCGGTGGATGGATATTTCACCATTGTTTTTGGTGGCATGTTTGTTCAGTGCAGGAGCAAGCCGCCATAGCGGATATGAATATTTCTTGGGTGCATCGCTGTTGCTGTTGCTTTTGTTGTTTTGGTTGCAGCGGGCAGTCAATTTTAAAACAAAGCTGACACTGGTTTTATTTTTCATGGCTGTTGTGTTGCTGGCTTTGGTCACACAATGGACACTTAATGATTTGCAAAACCGTCTTGAAGCACGCATCAATCAATGGATTCTCAATCAAGGGCATACAGGGCAAGGCTCAACTGCAATTGGAGAAATTGGGCGCTTAAAATTATCAGATCATATTGTTTCTCGTGTACAGACCAATAGAAAAATAACGACACCTTTGCTTTTGCAACAAGGAACATACCAGCGTTATCATCATGGTGAATGGTATAGCGGGGCATGGGCAGATGTTCAGGTGCCGTTTAGTGATGGGCAGTGGCAACTGCAAGATGAGCATGAGCCAGCAGAGCAGTATTTACGTTTTTTGCAGGTGTTTGCCCAAGATAAAGCCACGCTGGCGCTACCTTACAACAGCTTAAGTATTAAAAACTTGGCAGCAGAAACGTTGCAAGTAAAACAAGGTGCAAGTGTGCAAGCCCAAGGTTTACGACCATTTTCTGCATTTGATGTGTATTATAGCTTGGCCTTGCCCGATGCATTGGTGATCAGTCGCAGTGATGTGTCGGTGACCAAAGATGAAGCCGTAACCATTGCTTTGATAGCACAAAAGCTAAACCTTTATCAGATTAAACAAGAGCAAGGCTCAGCCAAGGCTCTTGAGGTGTTAAAACAATATTTTAATCGTGAGTTTACATATTCAACGTGGTTGCAAGCTGTGCCAAACCGACCTAACAAACAAACTGCTTTAACATCCTTTTTACTGCAAACCAAATCAGGGCATTGTGAGTATTTTGCAACAGCCACTGTATTATTGCTTCGCGAGATTGGTATTGCTTCGCGTTATGCTGTGGGTTATGCCATGTCAGAACAACAAGCTGAGGGAGCAGCTGATGCAGATAAGGGTTTGTTCCTGGTGCGTGAGCGTGATGCTCATGCGTGGGCTTTGGCTGATATTGATGGGAAGTGGGTTGTTGCTGATTTTACGCCACCCAACTGGTTGGAAATTGAGAATCAACATAGGAGCAGCTGGCAAACATGGGCTGATATGTGGTCAAATCTTGAGTTTATCTTCAAGCAGTGGCGGTATGGCGAAGATGATAAAAACACGAGCATGTGGTTATGGTTGTTGGCAGTTTTATTTGCATTTCTAGCTTTCCGTTTGTTGCGAAGGGTGCGTACCAAATCTGTGTCGTTAGAGCAGAAGCAAACCCATCTGCAAGACGCTGCATGGCAAGCACTAGAGCATGATTTGCTTGCCGCAGGTTACCCTCGACAACATGGGCAAACCTTACACAGTTGGTTTGAAAACATACACGAATATGATTTGTTTTATCTGCTGGATTTGTATTACTTAAAACGTTTTTCCGCGCAGGGTTTAAGTGAGGCCGAACAAAAGCATTTAGACCAAGGCATTGCCGAGCTTAGAGACAGGTTAAAAGAACACCTTGAACAAACAAAGTAGTAAAAGGGTTGAAATTCAAATGTTTAGCCCCTTATATATGAGATAATAATGATATTCAAAAATGAATAACTTGAAGAGCCAAAGGAGAGTTGTGATGGCAACAGTGGAATTAACAGCAACAAATTTTGAAGAACAGGTCACTGCAAATCCTATCACAATCATTGATTTCTGGGCGCCTTGGTGTGGGCCTTGTAAAGCTTTTGGACCAACCTATGAAGAGGTTTCAGCAAATCACTTGGATGTTCTTTTTGCTAAAATAAATACCGAAGTTGAACAAGCTTTGGGTGCACAATTTAATATTCGCTCTATTCCTACATTGATGGTGATTCGTGAGAATATCGTCATTTTTTCTCAAGCGGGTGCTCTATCTAAATCGGAATTAGAAGATTTGGTGACACAAATCAAAGCCGTGGATATGGATGCGGTGCGTGCGGCTGTGGCGAAAGAGCAAGCTGAGAAGCAGGCATAAATTAAGGCTTGTGCGCATTTGGTTGTGCAATATAAAGCAATGATTAATCTACTTCCTCTGCCAGCGGTCGCCAAAATTTCAGCATAAGTTCGGGCAGGTCATCCAAATTTTGCAGTAGTGCATGATCATGCCATTGGCGAATCAGGTCTGCATCTAAAGCCGGATCAATCAGACGAAAACCTGCTTCACCACTTTGGCGTGTACCTACGGCATCACCTGCGCCTCTATGTTTTAAATCAGCTTCTGCCAACACCAAGCCATCATAACAATGGGTTAAAAGTGTTAGGCGTTCGGCGGCTGTTTGTCCTGTTTGTTGGGAAGGAATGAGCATGCAATAACTTTGGGCATCCGAGCGTCCAACACGACCGCGCAACTGGTGCAGTTGAGCCAAACCATACATGTCGGCATGTTCAATCACCATCACCCGTGCTTGGGGCACATTAACCCCCACTTCAACCACGGTAGTAGAAACCAAAATACGACAACGACCATCGGTAAAAGCTTGCAGCGTTGCTAATTTATCTTTGCTTTTCATTTTGCCGTGTAGACCCAAAACATTTTCATTGGGGAAACGTTTTTTTAATGTTGCTAAACGTTCTTCAACGCTTGTACTATCCTCATCTTCATCAATACGCGGCACAACCCAGTAGGTGCGCCCTTGTTGCGCAAGCATACGGGCAATGGCATCGGCAAGGGCAGGCATTTTTTCTGCAGCAAGCACACGTGTTTCAATGGGTTTACGCCCAATCGGTAGACCTTGCATGATGCTCAAATGCATGTCGCCATATAAGGAGAGTGCCAACGAACGTGGAATCGGTGTGGCTGTCATGGCAAGCAAATGCACAGCTTTGCCTTTTTCACTTAAAGCCCAGCGCTGTTGCACCCCAAAGCGGTGTTGTTCATCAATAATAGCCAGCCCAAGATTTTGAAATTGCACATCTGGGGTGAGCAAAGCATGGGTGCCAATCAACACATGAATACTACCATCGCTTAGCCCTTGCAGGATGTGCTTGCGTTCTCTTTTTTTGGTGCTGCCCGTGAGCAAGGCAATGTTTAAACTCATGGGTTCTAAAAGTATTTGTAGCGTTTCATGATGCTGTTGCGCCAAAACTTCTGTTGGTGCCATGATGGCACTTTGAAAATCATAGGCTGCGCATCGAACCATGCCAAGGGCAGCAATCCATGTTTTCCCTGCACCCACATCACCTTGTAATAAGCGATGCATACGTTTTCCCGATGCCAAATCATCACCAATTTCTTGCCAGACATGGGTTTGAGCAGGCGTAAGCGCATAGGGAAGTGAGGCGATGAACTTCTTTTCTTCAACAGTTGATGGTATTGGTGTTGTTTTGATTTCTGCGAGTTTGCGTTGTGCTTGCATCAGGTTTAAATAAACAAGTAATTCTTCTAGTTGTAAGCGTGTTTGTGCTTGCAACATGATTTGAGAGTCAGGGTCGAATTGTTCATTGCGGTGAATCATGCGCAAAGCAGCCAGCAATGAGAGTTGCCCTGTTAAATGTTCATCCAAAAAACTTGTGCTTGTGCTTGGAATCAAATTTAGTGCACCTTTAATCCAGCTCGCAATTTTTTTGCCATTAAAACCAGCCAGTGAAGCATATTTAGGTAGCCAGCCAGCATGAAAACGTTCAAGCGGTGACCATTCAGGATGGGTCATTTGCCATTTGTTTCCCCACTTATCGGCAATGCCACGCACAGTGATGTGTTGCCCTTCGCTCAAACGAGCATCACTCATCATATAATTGGCATGAAAGAAGGAGAGATGAAGGCTGTCTCCTGACGCATCCGTGACCGTAATATGAACAGTTGCCTTGCGCCCAAACCCATTGCTATGCCGTTGCGTAACTATGCCTTGAATACGTGCAGCTCGTTTGGGTTGTAGGGCGGAGATAGGCAAAATGTTTCTATCATCAAGCCAAGCTTTGGGTAGATGAAATAATAAATCACCAACCGTATGGTAACCAAGTTTTTGCAGCTTCTTCACACTTACTGCACCAATACCATCTACTTGTGCGATAGGCTGAAAAAAATGGATGTAAATATCGTGGCTCATGGGTTCACATTAGCGTGGGTCTAAGTAAGTTCCAAGTGTAAGTATGGTCGAGGTGAACGTGGCATTTCTGAGCATGTATAATTCCCCTTTCTTATAATTTTTTCTTGAGCTAAGATTTATTCCTGTGTTCAAGTTAGATGCACACACAATATGAAGGGAGAGTAAGAATTATGGTGAAAAAGAGTTTAGTTTGCACACTACTTATATTGATGTGGATTCCTGCGTATGTTTCAGCGGAACCTGCATCAAAAGAAAGCGTTAAGGCATTTATGGAGCAAAGTGGTTCAGGTGAGATTGGCATTCAAATGGTGAATCAACTCTTACCCATGTTAAAGAAAATTGCTCCTGATGCTTCAGAAAAATTTTGGGATGACTTTGCAGCACAAATGGATGCAAAGAAGGTAGTGGAAATGATTATTCCTATTTATCAAAAGTATTTTGATGGAAAAGATATCCAAGAATTAACTGCATTTTACAAAACTGAAGTTGGGAAGAAGCTGATTCGCGTGCAGCCTAAGATAATGCAAGAATCAATGGTCGTTGGTCAGGCATGGGGAAGTGGGATTGCAAGTGATGTTTTCAAGAAATATAAAGCAGAATATTCTAAATAAAGAGCTGATTGTAACATCATGAGGACACTTTTTGCCTAAGTGATTTTATGCAGCTACGTTTGTTTTTACTTTCCAAACGGCGTTTGATAGAACTTCTTGTTTTGCGTGTTGGTTTTCTTTTTTTGGGGACAATGGCGGCGGCTTGAATAAGTTCTCGCAGACGTTTTAAAGCATCGGTTTTGTTTTGCAGTTGGGTGCGATGTTGCTGTGCTTTAATCATGATGATACCTGCAGCACTGATGCGTTGATCAGATAAAACAAGCAATCTTTCTTTCAATGTTTCGGGTAGTGAAGATGCTTTGATATCAAAGCGTAAATGGATGGCACTTGAAACTTTGTTTACATTTTGACCACCTGCACCTTGGGCGCGTATGGCATGCAGCTCTATCTCGTGTTCGAGGATAGTTATGTTGGGGGTGATAACAAACATGAAACTACTTTTTCTCTTATGTGTCGGCGCTGAATTCTTGGGCTGAGTAACGGTTGACTGCCGTGATATCTTTAAAAGTGAAAAGTGCTTTTTTACCTGCATAAATTTTCTCGGTTAGCCATTGCTGTTCAGCCTCAATGTTTTCTTCGTTGGTGGCGATGCTCCAGACCCCTTGTTTAGATTTTCCGTAGCTATCGGTATAAGAAAAATCTGCCATCCAACGGTACCCACGCGCTTTTAAATCATCTTTCTTGTCAAAAGGTGCACCCATGGCAAAGAAACGGCGGCTTTTAAAACGTGCATGATTGAGCAATTCGGCCATGGCAAGTTTACCTGATTCTGGCAATGGTTGACTGAGCAAGTGAAGTGTGGCCTGGGCATCGTTTAAAGCTCTATGGCCTTCAAAGAAATAACCCAGTTTGTAAGCGATATAATCCAATTTAAGGCTTGTGATACCTTCATCTTGCCAGTTGATATCATTGAAGGTGCAAGCCCAGTTGGTTTGCGCTGTTATCTGCATGCGCCGCTCTAACATTTGCCTATCAAAAGCTGCATTGTGGGCAATGATTAAATCAGACTTTGCCAACCATGTATGAATTTCATCATCATCCAGATGTTGCCCTTTGAGCATATCATCGTTGATACCTGTCACTTGTTTGATGATATCTTGTAATGGTTCACCAGGATCTTCAAAACCACCATAACTGTGTAAGATGCGATAAATGAATCCACTGCCAGCATCATATTCAAAAGCAACAAAACCCAATTCGATGATTTTATCTTTGTTGGTATCAAGGCCTGTTGTTTCTGTATCCAAAACAATGCCAATACGTGGAGTGTTGGGGCTGCCTGATTGATAAACAGCTGGAGGGTTTAAACGTTCAATCACTTTGAACTGTCCAGATTTTTCCAGCTGTGTTTTGGCTTCTAAATCGTTCATTTAGTTATCCTTTAAATGTGCGTTAAGTAAAGGCAAGAGGCTGCCATCATTGCGTGGTTTAAAACCTGATAATCGTGATCCTGAAACGGCAACTACCGCATCATACCAAAGCGGAATATACACTTGATCGGCTGCCATTTGTTGTTGTATGCGTGCATACAAACGTTTGCGCTCATGCATATCTTGGCTCACTGCGGCTGCATCCAACCAAGTATCAACTTGGGCATTGCTGTATCTGCCGCGATTTGCACCTTTGGGTGGCTGCATATCGGTGTGTAAAATCCAACGGTAAATGTCAGGGTCGGAGATACCTACCCACGAGAGAGAGAAAACCTGAAAATCACCTTGTTTGATACGCGCATAAAAACCACCCCACTCAAGTGACTCAATCGAAACACGCACGCCTATTTTTTGCCATGCATCGGCAATAGCCGTCACCAAACGTAAGCGGGTTGGGTTGGTGCTGGTGCGGTAGTTGAGTTTAAAACGTATACCTTGTGCGTTGCGAGGAAAACCAGCTTCATCCAGAAGTTTTTCAGCCAAAGATACATCAAAGGGTGTTAGTGCTATGGGGGTAGATGCCCAATGTTTGGGGGTTAATACAGTTTCGCCTAAGGTGGGTAAATCAGCAAACAAGGCTTGTTTGAGTTTATTTCTATCCAATGCCAAAGCCAGAGCTTTACGCACATGTTTATCTTCAAGTACGGGGTCCAACAGGTTTAAACCAAGATAAGAAAAAGTGGTGGATGGTTGGCTGCTGATATGGATATTTTTTTGTTTTTGTAACCATGGCAAAAGATGGGGCGGTAAATCATTTTGGGTGAAATCAATTTCATTGCGTACAAGCTTTAAGACACGGGTAACTGGGTCTTTAATGGTAGATATTTCTATGTTTTTTATATTTGTTGCATGGTTGGTGAAAGCGGCGGTTTTGCTGCGAGAAAGGATAAGTTTGCTATTTGTCCATGCCTGGAATTGAAAAAAACCACAGCCTATTGTTTTTTGTGCTTGATGTGGTTTGAGAGCTTCGCTGGTTGGTAGGATGCCAATGTTTAATCGCGTTAGCAATGACGCGTCAGGTTTGTTTAAGGTCAGGGTAAGTTGATAGGGATGATCAACTTGAATATGTTTTATGGCTGAAAACCCAGCTTTGAGCGGGCTTGATAATTCTGGGTTAAGCACAGCTTGAAGGGTTGCAGCTACATCTGTGGCAGTGACGGGTTGTTGGTTGTGAAAAAAGACATCGTGGCGCAGTTGAAAAACCCAAGTGTAGGGGTCGGTTTGTGACCATGAGCTAGCAAGGCTAGGTTGGGGTAGAAAGTCTTCTCCCAATTGCACCAAGCCACAATGCATCAATTCTTGTACACGATAGGATGCAGCATCGGTTGCAAAACGTGGGTCTAAGCTGATGGGGGCAGATGCAAGCCCAATGCGTAGCGTGTTTGGTTTGGGCAAGTCGGGCTGGCAAGCGCTGAGTATAAAAATGAGCGATAGGCAGAAAAAGACTTTCATGAAACCCAAAGGCTGACGGCTTCTACGTGCCCTGCATAAGGAAACAAATCCAATGGACGCAAAGCTTTGAGCTTGAATCCAGCTTGTTGTAAGGCTTTGGCATCACGTCCACCTGCGGCAGGATCACAGTTGACCATGATGATTTGTCTGGGGAAGAATTGTTGAATTTTATGGCAAATATTTTTTGCCCCTTTGCGGGGTGGGTCGATGATTAAGATATCTGCTGCAATAAAGGGTTCGATGTTAAACTTTCCAAACAAGTCGAGTGTTTCATATTTGGCATTTAAGCCAAGCCTTTTGGCATTTTGATTGGCAGCCTGAACACTCTGCTGATTAAGCTCAGCGCCTATCACTTTTGCGCCAAGTGCACTGGCAATGGGCAGTGATAAATTGCCGCAACCTGAAAAGAGGTCAACAACACGCTGAGAACCCTCACTCCAATTTAGTATTTGATGGATAAGTGTTTGATTGCCTTGCGCATGGCCTTGAATGAAATCATTGGGGCCAATTTGAATCGGTATGGGTTGTTCTGAGAAAGGGTTTGCATCAATATGATCAAATAAGGGTAATACAGGTTGTTGAAGTGGTTTGATGGCTGGTGAACCAAGACTTCGCCACCACCATTGGCAATGATTCATTTCTGGCAGCTCAACATGGGCGGGAGCTTGATGCTCTGATTCCAGCACAATATGTGTGCCATTGCTGAGTTCGATAGCTTGAATGCTTTGTATATGATCGGGTAAAACTTGTAAGTGGGCGTTCAATTGTTGGCGTAAAACATCCAATGTTTGGCTAAGGGCCACACATTCTGATGTGGGTATGATTTGATGGCTATAACGTTGGCGAAAGCCCAATTGTTTGTTTGCTACAAACCAGCGCACACGCCTTCGTCCAGCAAAAGCATGTGTTTGAGGTTGCAGCGGAATGATTTCGGTGCTTGCAGAAATATCATTCTGAAATGCTTGTGTGACCCAAGATGTTTTTAAGCTGGCTTGTTCAACTGGGCTCATAGCTTGTAAGGCACAACCGCCACAGCTTAAAGCAACAGCACAAGGAGGGTTTACACGCTGCAAAGCGGGCTTTAAAATTTCAACCAATTCGCCACGCCAGACACCGCGTTTCTTTTGCCCGATTTTAAAAAGTATTGTATCACCAGCAACAACATTACCAACAAACACATCACCTAAAGTGGGCCTACGTATTAAACCATCGCCGCCAGGCAAAACGACGTCGACAAAACCTTCAAAAATTTCTGGCATCACTATTGGAGGAGGTCGATTGGACCAATAGTGATAGGTTCGGCTGTTTTAACTTTGATGCGTATGGCTTTGATTAAAGGAAATTTCTTTTTGAAATTTTTGATGCTTACATCACTATCAATCGCTTTATTTTTGCGCTCAAATAAAGGTTTCCAATTGTTGCTGTTGGCAGGGCGTACTTCCAACTCAATCAAGCCATGTTTAAAGCTTAATTGTCCAACACTTGCTTTATGGATAATGATTTGGGATAACGTTACGGGTTGATCAAAGACAACTTCACTTTTCCCGCGTTTGAATGGTTTTAGCCAACTTTTTTTAGCAAGTTCGGGGAAGAATGTATAATCACCGCCACGAAATTCATGGGATGTATTGCCATCAGACGTTGATTTGTCGCTACGCATAACACTATGCTTTTTTTGGTAAGTGATGGAGCGAGGAATACTTCTTTTTGGTGTTGGGGCGGCTTTTCTGACCACAGGAGGTTTGACAGGCTTCACTTTGACGGGAGCGGGTTCACTTACTTTTTCAGGCTCTGGCAATATAGGTTTTTCTTTTTCTTCTACAGCCGCAGGAGCAACGTTGGTTGGTGCTGGCTTTTCTGCTTCTACAGCAGGTTCAGCTTTTGTTAGTAATTTTTCTTTTGTCACTTGTTGGGTGAGGCTGGTTTGTGTTGCTGTGTCTTCTGCCATACTGAGGACGTTGATGGATAAACCACCAAGGATAAGAAAAACAAATGCGATGATAGCAAGGTCTGCATAAGGTTTTTTTATAGATGGGTTTATTTTGGTTAAAATATCTTGGGCTTGGCGATGGCCAAACTTGACCCATTGCATAGCGATGGCACCACCAGTCAAATTTGTATGAGATGAGGCGTTATTTTGTGTTGGAGGCGGTGCTTTTTGAGGTTGTGGTTTTTCGGTGAGGAAATGTAATTGTTCTTGGATGATTTTAAGTTCTGCGCGTACGATAGCAGCATCTTGAGGCCTATGCTGTTTATTCTTCTCAAGAAGTTTAAGAATTAAATTGGATAGTGGGAGCGGGATAGAAGAATCTATGTCGTGCGGATTGGGTGCAGGATCACGCACCTGTTTTTCCATGATTTCAAACTCGCCGCCATTGCTGCTTGCATCAAAGGGGAGTTTACCAACAACCATGTAAAATAATAAAATACCAAAAGCATAAAGATCTGTTCTTGCATCAATGGGGTTGTTAAGGATTTGTTCTGGCGCCATGTAACGAAAAGAGCCAACAGTTGCCCCACTTTGCGTCAAGTCGTCGCTGCCTGCTTCTGGTTTGGCCAAACCAAAATCAAGAAGCTTTACTTCCCCTTTTTTAGAGACCAAAACATTGGCAGGTTTAAGGTCGCGATGAACCATGCCAAACTCATGTGCTGCCTCTAAACCTTTAAGGATTTCTATGGCAATATCAAGTTTGACTTTTAATGAAAGATTGCCTTTTTGACGTAAGAAGGTTTTTAAATCATGCCCTTTTACCACTTCCATCACCAATGCCATGTGTTCATCATCTTCATAAAGTGATAATAAGGTGACGATGTTGGGATGCATAAGTTTAGCATGCATACGCGCTTCGCGACGGAAACGTTGTTTAAGGTTGTCGTGTTTGAGCAAATGCGGGTGTAAAACTTTTATGGCCACATGGCGACCGAGGTCTTTGTCTGTGGCAAGGTATACAATACCCATGCCACCTTGACCCAAGCGTGAGTCAATGGTGTAAGGGCCTAAGCTTTTGATATCGGGAGTATTATCCTGCACAGCGTTTATCTTCCTCAGCCTGTCAGTGCATATCATTTATGATTATTTTTATACCAAACATTTTTGCGATTCTTGGTATTCTTGTTTTAAAGTCAAGAGAGCTGGGTCACTAAACACTGTTTTTCAAACGTTTTTTTAATGGCGCATGATGAGCATGGCAAATGCAGACAGCCAATGCATCTGCAGCATCTTCGGCCAATGGTAGTGGTGGGTTAAGTAAAACTTTAATCATATGTTGCACTTGCGCCTTGTCTGCTCTGCCGTGACCTACTGTGGTTTGTTTGATAGCCGTTGGTGTGTAGGTATCAATTTCTAAATTGGCATGGCAACAGGCCGCGATAAGTGCGCCTCTAGCTTGGCCAAGTTTTAAAGCGGAGGATACATTTTTGGAGACAAATACATCTTCAATTGCAGCACATGATGGCTGATATACGGCAATGGTTTTGGAGAGTTCTTTGAAGAGTATGCCCAAACGTGTTGTGAATTCACCTGTACCACAATGGATGACTTGGTGATGAACATGACGAATCCTATTGCCTTTGACATCAATAATGCCTACACCAGCTTTTCTGGAGCCAGGGTCTATGCCTAATATACGAATGATAGGCATCTAGATAGATTTCCTTAACACTTCGAGTTGTTGAATAATTTTTTTTCTGCCAAATATTAAACGCAGCGTATTGCCGCCATTGGTGCGCCATACCCAAGCTGCACGAATGCCTGTAAATAATAAGCAGCGGATCTTTTCTGTGTTTTGCAGTTGTTTTAAATGCTCTGGTTTGCCGCGGATAATCATTTTGGGTTTCAAATTGCTAATATTTTCGCCATAGAGATGGGCAATGGCAGCCAAAACATTTGGATGGTAAGGGCTGTTGAAATATTGAACTTGTTTATGAATGCGTTGCATGCCTTGTGCAATATTGCTTAAATTTTCAGGTTGTTTTGCAAGACGTTTTTCAATGGCGATTAAGCTGGAGGTGTGGGTCAGAATACGCTTTGCATGTGGCACCTCTTGCCCTTGCAACAAGCGTTTGGCCTTGATTGCTCCCGTCACAAAAGCGCAACCTTGTGTAAAATGTTCGTGAAGAAGGGCGTCCACACAGCAGTTGAAATAAGGTTGCTCGCATTTTCCTTCTTGGGCAATGGATTCCACCAAGTGTGCCACTTGTGTTAACGCAGCAAGTGCTAGTGCACGTTGTTTTGCTCGTTGCTCGTTTTGACTTAGGTTATGCTGTGCATCATACATGTGGCTTAGTGTGACGTTCGAAAAGTATTGTCACAAGTGCATGTTTTGGAGGGTGGAATGCGTTTGGACTTTTTTGAGAAGGTAAGGGGTTGTTTGAAGGCTAAGGATGTGGATGAAAAGCTTAAGTTAACACATCAGCTCGCAGCCTTGCAGCGTACTGGAGGCTGTGCATTTGACGCTTTTGGTCAGGCTTTATCGGTGCAGGATAATGGTTGCCCACCAAAGCCGCTTTTGGTGGGTACAACAAAAGTACCAAAACGTAGTTTTGCCTCGCTTGAAGGCAGGGCAATTATGATACATGCCATAACACACATTGAATTTAATGCTATCAACCTTGCACTTGATGCAGCACAACGTTTTCCTAATATGCCCGAGGATTATTATACAGATTGGTTAAAAGTTGCCGATGAAGAAGCCTATCATTTTGAGCTGATGCGGGCACATTTACGCTTTCTTGGCGCAGAATATGGTGATTACCCCGCGCATCAGGGTTTATGGGATATGGCAGAAAAGACGGCGCATGATGTTTTAGAACGTATGGCACTTGTGCCACGCGTTTTAGAGGCAAGAGGTTTGGATGTCACACCAGGGATTCAAGAAAAGTTACGCAAAGCAGGTGATAACCATGCCGCCACGCTTTTGGATATTATTTTTCACGATGAAATAGGCCATGTTGAAATAGGCACACGTTGGTTTCGTTTTTTATGCAAAGCGCAAAACATCAATCCTGAAGAAACATTTTTTAATTTACTGGCTAAACATTTTCCTAAAGGTTTATATGGCCCTTATAATGTTGAGGCAAGAGAAGGTGCTGGTTTTTCAAAGCGTGAAATTGCCATGCTGCTTGATGGTAGTGTTAAGAAAAATTAGCGAAGGGTTTGGTATTTTGCCATTACTTTTTTAATGTATTCTTTTGTTTCAGGATAATTTGGGGTTTTGTTTCCTGCACCCATAACAGCGGTGGGGCCGGCATTGTATGCAGCAAGTGATAATTCAATATTTTGACCAAATTGGTCGAGCAGTTGTCTTAAATACAGCGCACCACCACGCAAGTTTTGTAAGGGGTTCCAGCTGTTCTTTACCCCCAAGCTTTTTGCTGTTTGGGGCATAAGTTGCATCAAACCAATGGCACCTGTTTTGGAAACGGCGTTAGGGTTAAAAGCAGATTCAGTGTCGACGATAGCATGGAGCAGGAGGGGATCGAGGTTGTACTTTTTAGCCGTGCGATGAATATCAGGAAGATATTTTACTTTGTTTTGCCTGTAGGCACGACTGTCGTAACTGGCATTACTTTGTTTGCTAAGCTTAGGCCTATATACAGACAATAATTTATACGATGCATCCATTTTTTGATCGGTAAAATAAAATTTCCCTTCCGTGTCATGGTAGGTGTAGATGTCAGCATAAGCCGAAGAAATACCAAGGAAAAATAATGGAAAGAGTATTGTTTTTATCATCATTATTAGAGGAGGTAAATGGTTGCTAGCCCAAGAAATGCTAGGAAACCAACAACATCAGTTACCGTGGTAAGGATTGTGCCAGATGCTAAGGCGGGATCAATGCTTAAGCGCTGTAATGTTAAAGGAATCATTGAGCCTGCAAGGCCTGCTGCAACCAAGTTAATCATGATGGCGCAAGCAATAATTAGCCCGAGGGCATTGCCATAATCAGGGAACCAAAAACGTGTAATTAAACCCACCAGTATGGCAAAACTTAACCCAGTGACCAAACTAACAGCAACTTCTTTAAACAAGGCACGTTTTGCATTGGTGAAGGTAATGCGGCCTAAAGCAATGCTGCGCACCATAACGGTGAGCGTTTGGGTGCCAGCAATGCCACCCATGCTGGCGACGATAGGCATCAATACGGCAAGCGCGACGATTTGTTGCAAGGTGGCCTCAAATTGAGCGATCACAATAGATGCCAGGATTGCGGTGATTAAGTTGAAGGCAAGCCAAATGCCACGTCGCCAAGCTGTAATGACGACGGGTTCAGCCAAATCATCTTGATTGGACAAACCTGCCAAGCGATACATATCCTCAGTGGCTTCTTCATGGACAACATCGATAATATCATCGGCAGTAATGCGCCCAACCAAGACACCTTGTTTGTCTACAACGGGTAAAGCTAATAAATCATATTTATTGAAGATTCTTGCCACTTCTTCTTGATCCTCATCTACCAAAACAGTGGGAAATTTAGCATCGGCAAGCCGCCAAACTTCTTCTTCTGGGTTACAAAATAATAAGGCGTGTAAAGGGATAACACCAGTGAGTCTGTCGTGTTGATTGACTGCATAAATAAAGTTGAGGTTTTCAATCGAATGGCCCCAGCGACGAAGCACTTTGAGCACTTTTTTAACCTTCCAGTGATCCCTTACCTTGAAGAGCTCTGCCTGCATCAAACCACCAGCAGATTCTTCATCATGCGCCATGAGTGGTTCTATGCCTCTGCGGTCTTCGGGATCTAAACCTTGGATGACTTCATTAGCCACTTCTGGTGTGACCGATTGAAGAATATCTGCTGCATCATCGGAATCCATGTGTTCAACCACACCTTCAATGTGGCTGGCATTTAATTCGGAGAGAATGTCTTCTTTCATGCCCTCAGGCAGTTCGAGTAGGGTATCGCCTAATCGGTCTGTGGGCATAAGCGCTACAAATTTAAGGCGCTGCTCATCGCTACGGCAAGATAAGAGTAAATCAGAGAGTTCTGAAGCATGCATAGCAGAGAGTTGTTTTTTTAAACTCTCTGGTGGCAGTTCTAACATGGCTTGGATATCTTTATCGAGTAACATTAGTAGCCTTCTTTGCTGCCTAGAATTTCACGCAAGGCGCTTGCTTCTATAGGGTTGTTTAACAACGTGAAACCAAAACGTTGAGCCTGTTTAGCATAAACACTTTCTACGACTTGTGTGATTAAAATCATCGGCATATCTTGCCCTGAAAGGGTGCGAATGTCTTCAATGTCGTCTAAATTAAGTTGGGTGTTGTGCAACGTGCCATCAACGATAAGTGCAGCAGGACGCCAAGATTTTTCTTTTATCTTTTGTAGTGCTTTTTCTGAAGAAGGGAACGTCTTAACTTGGCAGCCCCATGATGAGAGCAGGGTTTTTAAGCTATCACGAAGCATGGAATTTTCGTTGATTACCGCGACTTTCATGCGTTGTCGGATCACACTATCTACTACAGGTTCTATGATCTCAAAAGCAGGGCGAGCCTCTGCTTTGAGGCTGATGTAAAAACAAGATCCTCTACCTAATCGTGAACGAATGCCGACGGGGTGTTGTAATATATCACTTAAGCGTTTGACAATAGCCAAACCTAATCCTAAGCCGACTGGTGCCAATTCAGGTTTGGTTAGTTGTGTAAACTCCTGAAAAATGATGGATTGTTTGTTTTTGGGGATGCCCATGCCGGTGTCATATATTTCGATATTCCAGTAAGGTATATTTGCCACGGTATTTCTACGAATGTTTAAGAGAACATTGGCTTTTTTGGCATGGCGAAAAGCATTTAATAAGATGTTTGTAATCATACGCTCAAGCATGACAGCATCACTCATAGCGTACGCATCACGCTGACGTATGCGCAATTCAACACCATAACAAGCTGCGATAGGCATAAATTTCATGCCTATATTATGTATAAGCTCATGCAAGGGGATGAGTTTTAATTTGGGTTTTTCGGCGGTATCAAGTTTGGATATGTCGAGCAGTTGATTGAGTAGGCGCGAAGTGGTTGTGTGTGCATCTTTTGCCTTGTTGATAATTCGAGTATTTTCGATATCCAATGTTTTGGTGTTGAGTGAGGCAAGGAATAAACCGAGTGCTTGTTGAGGTTGCTGTAGGTCATGGCTTGCCGTGGCCAAAAAG
>JAJFLD010000090.1 GCA_021772875.1 Ghiorsea sp.
CACCCGCCCATTCACCAAAAACATCATACGTGTAGAATCTCTATGGTGGTATGTCGGCAAGCCTAAAAAGGCTGCAACTTGAATACCTTCATGTTCCAAGTTTTGTTGCAAAAAATTACCTGCGAAATCTTTGCCCAGAATGGCTAACACACGCGCCTCTTCACTTTGGCTGATAAAATCAAAGCGTTTACGGCCATCAAACTCCAGATACATCGCCACCTTAGGATGCGCTAAAGCAAGGCCACGAAAAACATCCACTATTGCTGCTTCTTCTGTTTTATCGGTGCGCATAAACCCTAGGCGAGCAGGTGTATTTAAAAACAAATCTGATATTTCAATCTTGGTGCCTTGGCGTGTGGGCGCTGGGCGCACTTCTGTTGCCAAACCACCATCCACGCGCACTTCCACCCCTTCATTCTCACCTTTCAAAGATGTATGCAGGCGAAAGCGGGAAACCGAGGCAATTGAAGGCAAAGCTTCGCCACGAAAGCCGTGTGAAGCGATATGGTGCAGGTCTTCAGATGTTTCGATTTTGCTTGTGGCATGGCGTTTTAGCGCAATTTCTGCATCGGCATGCGACATACCACAACCATCATCTTCAATTTCAATGCGTTTTTTTCCTGCCCCTGTAATACGCACTACAATACGTTTTGCACCAGCATCCACACTGTTTTCCATCAGCTCTTTCACCGCCGATGCGGGGCGCTCAACCACTTCACCAGCAGCAATTTGATTGGCCACTTGGGCAGAAAGGATATGAATGGTTTGTTTAGACATCTTGAATCGGTTTCCATAACAACATAAACAAAAGCTCTCCTCTACCCTATATGCAACAAACCCTAGCCATATCTTTTCAATTTATCCAAAATCGGAGCTAAAAAACAAAATCAAAGAAGATAGCCAAATGTTGAGGGTCGCGTTATCCTTGCTTTATACAGTACATCGACGTACATATACGTTTATATTTTGCATAAAAGGTGGTAACCACAATGTCAGAACAAACCATAACCGATGATTTAAAAACACATGTTCAAGATAGCAACGTATGGAAACGTCTGCTTTATATGATTTTATTCGCCATACTTTATTCCGCAGCCGAAGTAGTCTTGGTGGTTGTGGTGATTTACCAATTCTTCTGCCTACTCTTCACAGGCAATAAGAATGAGAAGGTCTTATCCTTTGGCGCACAACTTTCCAGCTATATCTACCAAGTATTCAGCTTCCAAACCTTCAACACAGAAACCAAACCTTTCCCTATGAGTGATTGGCCTTCCGATCAAATGCTGGTTGAAAAGGAAGAACCTATTGTTGCCGCTGCAACAACCGAAAAACCCAAACGCGCACCGCGCAAACCTGCTGCAACAAAAACACCTGCCAAAAAAGCTGCCGTCAAACCTAGAGCCAGTAGAGCAAAACCGGCAGCCAAAGTCGCCAAAGAAGAAAAGGCCGCAACCACAACAAAACCAGCTGAGGATGATGCAGCTCAAAGTTAAATTCATTGTTAACCTAAATTTATTAAGCTGGATGAATACCCAGCACTGATATTTTGATTAAGTTGCCCTGCGTAGTTTGATGTTGCGATTGGCTTGCCAAAGATAATCATCGTAAGGGTGCATCACTTGCAGGTGCGCTGGGCGGCGAGAGTAACGCACCATAGCTTGAATCAACCATGGTCGGCGCAGGCTAAAGGTTTCAAAATTTTCTCGGGAGACATACAACACCTCAACGTCTGTACCCGCAACAATACGGTAGTTGTGTTTAAAACCGCGCAACAAACCCCGCAAATGAAATAAATCGCCAGGATGAATACCTGTCACCAATGTTGGGCTTGCAGCTTCATTTTCGGTTTCATGGTAGGTGAAAAACAGACAACCACTTTGTAGCAAATAGGCGCCGCGGTATCTTTCATCTTCGGCAATCAAGACTTCGCCAGCTTTTAAGCTCAAACGCTCAAAGCTATGCGCAAGATGTTTTCTATCGACATCATTGATGCGCTCAAACACCACATGTTGTTTCAATACAGGCTCAACCCAACGCTCGCGCAATAATCGTTCTATGGCATTGTCAAAAACCGTATCGCTTTGGCGGCGCTGGTTAATCTGCTCAATCTTTATGGCTGTATACCGTACAATGGTGCGTGCTACCAAGGTGGCAGTGCGTCGTTGTTTGGTAAACAGGCCAAGTTCACCAAGCAAGACCCAAGATCCAGTCGTTGCTTCTAGGGCATGTTTTTCAGCCATATCTGCCTCACAAATATCAACAATACCGTGATTGATAAACCAAAGGTGTTCAGCGATATCACCCGCTTCACAAAGTATCTCATGCGGCATGAGGCTATGTTTAGTGCCCATGGCGCAAAGCTCTTGCACCAAAGTCTCATCATCTAGGCTGACAACATCACCATTTTCAAACATGGTTTCAGTTTGTGCCTGAGCTAAATCGGAAATAACTTCTTCTTCAGCCTCGGCATAAAGTGCAGCAATTCTTTGCTCGAGAAGCTCGGCTTGATGAACTTCTCCTAGCTCATGATAAAAAACAACAATGGCCTGATACGATTTAAGCGCAAGCTCATTTTTACCCAATTTTTCAGCACAAAAAGCATGGCGCATATGAAGATCAAGATGATCTTTTATTTCAGTGTTCTTCAAAATTATGGCGTAAAGTGATTCAGCATCCTTATATGCATGATTCGCCACAGCCACACGTGCTTGGCGCAAAAGTGATGGCAATGTTTCGACATCATTCATGATGAAAGCCACTGCTGAATCTTAAATATTGCTGTTTCAAAAAATGGCAACTCGCTTTTGACAAATCCACATAAAATCCCCTCTTTGCTCATCAAAAAAATTTCTGCAACTTCATAACAAAACATAAAATACTTATTAAGGGTAGCTGCTTTTTCCCAACGAATCAATATTACTTCGCACAAACACCTCACTTAAGGCTCAAAATTCCCCAAGTTGACTCTTTCCTTTTAAAAATGCCCTAGGCTTTTTCCATGAATCGTAGACAGTAAGATTCTCGGCATTAGCTTCATACTCAACGATGAATATCTATCTCTTAACCCATCAACGTGAACGCAATCGAAAAACAAATACGGGCACCTTGGTTGCCGAATATCTGGGCCAAGATTGTACAGTGTTTATTTGGGATAGAGTGGCACCGGATGCCATGCTATTGAAGAAGATTAAAAATGAATCTGTGGCACTTGTTTACCCCGATGCGTTTAGTGTTTCAGCGCATACAACACAATCCTTTGACAGCTATATTATTCTTGATGGTACATGGCAAGAAACACAGAAAATGTATAATCATAGCCCATACTTAAAAGATTTACCCAAAGTAAAACTTGAGCGGGAAAAAGCTTCGATTTATACGCTAAGGCGCAACCAAAAAACGTTTGGTTTATGTACTGCCGAATGTGCGATTGAAATTTTAAAACATGCGGAAAATGCCCAACAAAGCGAATATCTTGAGCAGCGTTTAAACAGCTTTATCGCAGGCGCGCGCTAAGAAATCCAGCCTATCCATACCAAAAAATAACTGCGGGCGAAGCTCACCTTTTAACACAAATGTAGGCGCACCAAACGCCCCTGCTTTGAGCGCTTGCTGTGTATTTTCATCCAAAGTATCGTGATTAAGTTGGCGCCATGATTGCGGCAAGCCTTGTTGCTTGAACACTTCATCAAGCCAATCATCTTGTTTAGAATCGACCAAACCTGACCATAGGGAAGTGAACACGGCCATACAAAACTTTACCCTATCTTCGCCTTCTAAACTTGCCGCAATACGCAAAGCTGGGCGACTATCAAAAGAACCAGGCCGAATCATTTTGAAAGGAACATCTAAATACTCAGCCCAGCGTTTTAAATCACGTAAAGAATAAAGTGCTTTATTTTTAATCGTGCCTGGTGCCACATTGCCTGATTGATGGATGAGCTTAGGCAAATTTATTGGCACCCAAACCACCTCAACAGCGTGCTTAGCACAAAATTCATGCATTTGTGTTGTCGCTAAATAGGTGTACGGGCTGATAAAATCAAAATAAAAATCAATGCTTTTCATGGCTTTCCCTTCCCTTTAAACATCGCCAAAGATACAAAAAGTAAACCACAAAGGCACAAGGAATGATGCATAAGTCTGTTTCGAGGCTTTTTTACTTTATTCCCTTTGTGTCTCTGTGTCTTCGTGGTTCAAAAATATTTCGCCATCAAATCTACAACGTGGTATTGTGAGAATAAATAACCACAAAGGCACAGAGGCACAAAGTACTCAGCTGAGCCGCTGATGCCTTTTTACCTTATCCTCTTCGTGCCTTCGTGGTTCAATAATCTTTTCGTGATTAAATTTGCTCACGTGTTTTGTGAAACGCTATATCTGGCCATTGCTCTTCGGTGTAGCTCAATTTCCAAGCACTTGGCGCAAGGTAAGTGAGGAAACCATCACCATCTTCTGCCAAGTTAGCATCAAACAACCTTTTAAATTCAGTCATCTTTTTATCATCTTCACAAGTCACCCAACGTGCCACTTGGAAATCTGTACCCACATAATCAGCATCTACTTTGTATTCTGACTTTAGACGCTCAACGGTAACCTCAAACTGCAACACACCCACAGCACCTAGAATATAATCACCACCTAAAAATGTGCGAAAAACCTGCACTGCCCCTTCTTCAGAAAGCTGAATCAAACCTTTGTGCAATTGCTTGCGTTTCAACGGGTCATTCAAACGAATACGGCGGAACATTTCAGGGGCAAAGTTGGGCACACCAGTAAATTTCAATGGCTCTTTGCTGGTAAAGGTATCACCAATACGAATCGTGCCATGGTTATGAATGCCGATAATATCACCAGCATAAGCTTCTTCTACATGCGCCCTATCTTGGGCCATAAAAATGGTGGCATTGGGTATTTTGATGTCTTTGGCCAAGCGATGATGACGTACTGTCATGCCCTTGCTGAATTTACCTGAACACATGCGAAAAAAAGCAATTCTATCACGGTGCTGTGGGTCCATATTGGCTTGAATTTTAAAGCAAAAAGCCGAGAAATCTTTTTCTGTAGGTTCCACCATGCGTTCAACGGCTGCACGACCCACAGGATGTGGCGCAAACTCTACAAAAGCATTCAATAATTCGCGCACACCAAAATTGTTCACGGCCGAACCAAAAAATACAGGTGTTTGGCTGCCCTTCAAAAATTCTTCTAGCTCAAAAGGATTTGCCGCCCCCTCTAAAAGCTCAATTTCTTCACGCAATTCATCGGCACGACTACCAAGGATTTCATCCAATTTGGGATCATCGAGTGAATCAATCGCGATGGCATCTTCAATATCTTCCATGCCTGCTTTAAACAAGTGTAATTGTTTTTTATAAAGATTATAAACGCCTTTAAAGGATTTTCCCATGCCAATAGGCCAAGACAATGGCGCGCATTCAATTTGTAGCTTTTCTTCGATTTCAGCCAATAAATCAAGCGGCTCCAAACCTTCGCGATCTAATTTGTTAATGAATGTAATGATAGGCGTATTGCGCATACGGCAAACTTCCATCAGTTTTTGGGTCTGTGCTTCTACACCTTTACCCGAATCAATCACCATCATGGCTGAATCCACTGCCGTGAGTACTCGGTAGGTATCTTCTGAGAAATCTTGGTGACCTGGCGTATCGAGCAGATTGATTTCATACTCTTGTCCGCTCACTGCATAATTAAACTTCATCACGGATGAAGCCACAGAAATACCACGATCTTGCTCAATCTTCATCCAATCGGAGGTGGCGTGCCTATCTGTTTTACGTGATTTAACGGCACCAGCCATTTGAATGGCGCCGCCAAAAAGCAATAGTTTTTCAGTCAGTGTTGTTTTACCCGCATCAGGATGCGAGATAATACCAAATGTGCGACGCTTTTCGATTTCTTGCTCAAAACTCATGTGAACCCCAAATTATCATTGCGCACGAAGTATAACAAAAAAACTATTTTCAGCAGTTAAAAAAAGAATGTAGAGCATGAAAAACTTCAAACTTGGTTGAGATTACCGTATTCAAAGCACACTGCCTCTCAAGCAACAAGGCAGCGTGCTTTAAATGAATTGGATTTAGAAGTGATCAAGTCGCGAAAGAAATATATCTGGCGCAAGCCCTTTATGAGGAACGTATAAACGCTTCACCTTAAAGCCAAATTTATTGAGTTTGGAACCTTCAATGTTAGCCAAGTGTGGTAGTATTCTTACCAATTGTGCATACAGTTTTTTCTTCTGCGGATGATGATGATTTTCATGGTCACCGATGTATTGAGCCCAGCCAATAGAACCCACCACGCCACATGCACCAAAATTATCATTCAACACAATTTCATGGGCAAACACTTGCAAGGGACCAATATGACCATTTAATACATCATGAATAGCAATAATTGCTCCGGGTTCTAAATATTTAACAAAATTCAGAACATCACTTTGCGCACCTTTATAAGTATGGTCGCCATCAATCCACAACAACCTGATAGGTTTATCCCATTCTGCCGCTAATTCATGAGAATACATCTCATGGAAGATAACATTCACTTGATGCTCTTTCATGTTGGCATAAAATTCTTCGCGCGTATTATGTGTCGGTGTTTGTGGGCAAGTGATTGAAGGTTGCGTTAATGGATCTACGGCATAAATAAGATCATCACCCACCAACTTCGCAGCTTCGGCGAGAATAACAGTTGATTTACCCTTAAAACTTCCTATTTCCAGCACTACACCTTGACATATTTTGGTGCGACCCAAAAGAAATAAAAATTTCATTTCCGATGCAGTTAAGTGGCCTCCAACTTCCTTGGCAGACACAAGTGTCTTTGCCCATTGTTCATCAAAAGTATCTAACATCAATGTTACCTCACTCCTTCTTGCCTTCGATAATGAAAACGCCAATACAATAATAGCAAAAACAAGAGACAATTTACTATTCAAGCTCACTTCCGTCATGCCATGTACAATTACCGCAAGTGCAGAAGATGTACATAAATAAGCATTCATGGTGTCATGTTCCCAATCTTTCTTCCACCCTGTGCTCAGCCATGCCCAGCATAAGAAAAGGGTTGCCAATAAACCAAGCGGCCCCCAACGCACAAGCGCAAATAAAAATTCATTGTGTGGGTGGCTATAATCTCCTTGTCCTTGCCTTAAATAGCCAAATTCAGGCCTCGATAACAATGCTTTGGCCTCAAGCCAATAATCACCCGTACCAATACCAAACCAAGGGTTCTCTTTCCACAATTCAATACCTGTCGCCCAAACCTTAAAACGTGCATCCACATGAGCCCAATCATCATCAATATATGATGCAACACCTGACCACGTTTTTTTCAACTCATTTTGGCTTGGTTCATGCATAATAAAAATGGCACTTGTTCCAACGAGCAATAACAAAAAAGCTGCAAACTTGAGCTTTTGTTGATAAGGAAATAAAACTTTCCACACCACTAATAAAAGCACCAAAACCACTATAATATAACCACTTCTTCCTTGAGCAAGAAAAATGGTGATCATGCTATATAAAGCTAATGAATAACAAACCAAACGCCAAAATATTGAAAGTTTTTGTGCCACAACAATCAATGCGCCCGCCCAAATCGCATAAATAAAACCAAAGCTTAAATGCCCAATAAAACCTGTGGCATCATATCGAGAGCTTCCTTGTGCATGAATAGTAAGCACACCATAAGATTGAAGCGTACAAACAATCAAATGTAGAAATAAACCTAGAGAAACTGCGATAAATGCTTTTTTGCGCAGAGTAGGCAGATAAAACACCAAACCAATAATAGCTGGTAAGCCAAGCCAGTTGAATTGTTTGATGATTTGATGAACGCTTGATGCACTATCTGTACTCCAAAGAGCCCCTAAAAACGTCAGCAATGAGATGGACAATATACCTATACTTATTGCTTTATAATCTTGCCAGAGTGTAACAAAGCCATGTTTGATGACTTTAAAGTATACACAAGTCAGAAGCACAAGTAATCCCAAAAATAAACTCGATGCGGCAACTGAAAAAGGATAAGCAAACAAACCCAGACAAAGAAAAAAAGCCGCTGCTCCTACCATGTATTTTCCCAACTTATCACTGTTAAAAATGTTCATATTTCATTTTTCCCATGCTGTTTAAATATGCTATAAATAAAAGACCGCACATCAAAATGATTATATTTCACTGCAAAAAGTAAGAGTATAAAACCAACTATCATAAAACCAAGCTGGCCAACCCACATTGCCCACCAATCTAATTTCGCCATCACCACTTGTTTATGCAGTGCAATCTGAACATTATAAATCATCAATAACAAAGCAACCCCCCATATCCAACCTCTTGATTTTCCAGAGCGTTTAGTGCTTGTTGATAAAGGCAGGGCAAAAAGAAGTAAAATAAAAATCGTGCTTGGTAATAACCAACGCCTATGCCATTCTGCTTGTAAGGCAATGCTTGGATTGCTTTGCATCATCTGTGTTAAAGCTGACATATCCATCATACTTGGCCTTATATTTTCATCCGAGGTGATTTTCACCACACCAATATCTTCTACATCAATAGCAAGAGAAAATGTTGTAAAATAAGTTGAGCGCAAAGCCGCATCTTTACCTTCCAAATGCACACCATCACGCATATTCAACACCAAAAAATGATCTTGCCTTTGAATTTTAGCTTCTTTAGCAAGATAGATCGATGGCGGAATTTCACGTTTATCTTCTAACATGAAATGTTTCATATTGCCCAGCTCGTCTTCCCCCACATGATAAATGGTTAACCCTTCAAAACCTTGTGTGAATTGTTGTGGTGCAAAGTTTGGCATGGCGGACGTCTCTTTCACGGCCTGATAAAGCAGATTAAAAGCCTTTTGTCCTGCTGGCATCCATTGCATAGCTGTCCAAGTTAAAAACAACCACAACATAACTGCCAAAATCAACATGGGTCGCAATAACCGAAATGGCGATATGCCTGCGGCCAACAATGCATCAGCTTCGCTATTTTGTTGTAAATAAGACAACACTTTTAAAAGCGCAAAAAAGAAAGCAAAAGGAATCGTTAACGTTAAGAAATAAGGCATAATAGCCAACAACATGGCCAATAGGAGGTTGCTCTCAATGGGATTATCACCAAAGGCTTGAATCACACGAAGCGTTCGCCCAAATAACAACAGACCAGTAATAACCAAAAAGAAACCAAGAAATGGCGCTAACCAAAGCTTTAGAACATAACGATCTAAAATCACCATGGTATCAAATGCGTGGAGTTACGCTTTTTTCCAACGTGTACCCTCAGCGCTATCTTCGAGGATAATACCTTGGTTTGTTAATGTATCTCGAATGGCATCTGCTTGAGAAAAATCACGTGTTTTTTTGGCTGCATCACGCGCTTTGATAAGCGTTTCAATCTGTGTTGTATCCACATCTTCGCCATGAAACCAGTCACTCACCTCTTGTGTCAAAAGCCCAAAAAAGTCTGTCATCGCAAGGAATTGCGCTGCCAATACATCTGTTTTTTCACCCTTATTCAAAGCTTTATTCAGCTCTCGACAGGTTTCAAACAATACAGCAATCGCTTCGGCGGTATTAAAATCATCATTCAAGGCATCACTAAATGTTTCAGGAAAAGAAGTTTGGGTTTTTTCTTGGACAATCTCAGCAAGTCTACGCTTGGTTTCATACAAACGATCCAAGCCAGCTTTGGCAACATCCAAAGCCATATCAGAGTAATCCAGAGGTGAGCGGTAATG
>JAJFLD010000010.1 GCA_021772875.1 Ghiorsea sp.
CCCACCATATAGTAATAAGGCACGGACCATTTCTGGTGACTTACCAAAAATACTGCGGATGACCTCCATAACTGGTAGCCAGTAGTTAATCCCCCTTGCATCTTTCCAATGAAACACCTTACTGGTACCTAAGCTTGGGTCCTCAGCTAAAGCATGCGCAAGATTTTCGCTATGGAAGTACTTTTGAGCATTAGAAACCGCAACAACTGATACGTGCTCTTTGCCAGAAATTGGAATATCAATGAATTGGCTTTTTTGAATGTCACCATCTTGTATGTGCGGTGATTGAGTAAATACTCTGCCTAAAACCAAACGAGGGAATGATGCCCAATCGATATCAATTATTGTTAAAGGGTCTTGTTCTGAAGATAAGTTCCTGAAGACTGCTCTTACAGTGGGGTTTCTTCCTGAACTTTGGGTTTTAATATTATAGAGAAACTCAAGCCTTACCTGAGCACCGTCAGGAAAAGGCCATGTTTCTTTTGATACCCTAATAATTAGTTCGGTTTCTTTTATAAAATTCGTATCAACCCGCCTCTACATGACTAATATTGACATTAATCATTGGTATAAAAATGACATTAATGATTAAAAGTGACATGAATGATTGGTACATCACAAAAACGTTGAATCAACCGCATTTGCTATCACCGCATTCTAGGCAGCAGTTGCAGTTGTCTAGGCGGACTACGGCCATGGCGCTGCACTTGTCGCATTGGCCGGCATTGGCGACACCTTCTGCGCCTAGTTTTTCTTCGGCTTCGATGCGTTTGGCGACCAATTCTTCTGTTTGCAACTGGCCTTCCATCATGCCGATGGAAACAAGATGTTTTTGAATCACTTCGCCAATTTCAGCGACGATGGATGGCATGTATTTGCCGCCTTTTTTGTAGTAACCACCACGTGGATCAAATACAGCTTTAAGCTCTTCCACAAAAAATGTGATGTCGCCACCTTTGCGGAAAATGGCTGAAATAATGCGGGTTAAGGTGACAATCCACATGAAATGTTCCATGTTTTTGGTGTTGATGAACACCTCAAAAGGGCGGCGATGTTCGCTTTCTTGCCCTTGGTTGACCATCACATCATTGATGGTGATATACATGGCGTGTTCGGAATGGGGGGTTTTGATTTTGTAGGTGCTGCCCACCAACACTTCATCGCGCTCAAGCAAGGGTGCAATCGATGCAACCTTTTTTTCTTTTGCTTCATCTTCTGGTTTTACAACGGCATAACCCGTAATTTTCTTTTCGATTTTAATGCTCATCATTTTCCTCCACGCACAGCAAGAAGTGTTTCTAACCGTTTATGTAATTTGTGCAGCGCGTTTGGTTGTTTGCTTTGAAGCAAAAACCCCGGGCGCTGCCTCCGGTGAATGTGGGTGGTTTCCCTTTCAGACGACAATGCTGCCATCACCCACAGATTGATTGGCGGAAACTTCATTTCCGCCCAAATGACTTTGCTCTTAGCGAGCTTGTTCATCATTTTAACTTTCTTAACCACAAAGACACGAAGGCACTAAGAAAAACATTCGGTAAAAACCTTTGTGTCTTTATGACTTCGTGGTTCATGATTTAAAATTTTCCGTAATAACCTTCTTTCAAGGCATCAAAGAGATTGGCTGCTGAATGCATTTCACCATCATATTCAATCTCTTCATTACCCTTAGCTTCAACGATTGTTCCATCTTCTAAAGTAAATTTGTAGGTGGTGTTTTCCAAATCCACTTCTTTCACCAATACCCCTTGGAATACTTCAGGGTTAAAGCGGAAAGTGGTGCAACCTTTAAGACCTTTATCAAAGGCATACATATAAATGTCTTTGAATTCTTCATAGGGAAAATCAGTGGGCACATTTGCAGTTTTTGAGATGGATGAATCAACCCATGTCTGCGCGGCTGCTTGAATATCAACATGTTGTGTGGGGGTGACTGCATCTGCGGAGATGAAATAATCAGGCAATTTGCTGCCCTCTTCTTGAGAGAATGGCATGGCATCGGCATTAATCATTTCACGGTATGCCAACAATTCATAAGAGAAGACATCAACTTTTTCTTTAGATTTTTTGCCTTCACGAATCACATTACGCGCATAATGATGAGCAAATGATGGCTCAATACCATTGGATGCATTGTTGGCCAACGATAATGAGATTGTGCCTGTGGGTGCAATGGATGAATGATGGGTAAACCTACAACCCTTTTCTTCCAAGGCATCCAACAAATCTTGGTCGCCTGATGCCGCGAATTTTTGCATGTAGTTTGAATATTTCGACCATAAAACACGGCCTTTCAACTTATCACCAATTTTAATGCCGTCTTTGGCAAGCTGCGGGCGTTTGCTCATGATATCGGCAGTGATCTCGAAATCTTCATCCATGATGGGGGCAGCACCTTTTTCTTCTGCCAATTGTAAACCCACTTCAAAACCTGTTTTGGCCATTTCATAAGCAATCTTTTGGGTAAATTCGAGTGAGGTTTCAGAGCCATATTTTTCGCGTAACATGGTTAGTGTTGAGCCAAGACCTAAGAAACCCATGCCATGGCGACGTTTCGACAAAATCGCTTCACGTTGTTTTTCCAATGGCAAACCATTGATATCAACCACATTATCCAACATACGCGTAAACACACCCACCACTTCGCGATAAGCATCCCAATCAAAATATGCTTGCTCAGTGAATGGCTCACGCACAAATTTAGTCAAATTCACAGAGCCTAATAAACATGCGCCATACGGCGGCAATGGCTGCTCACCACAAGGATTGGTAGCGCGAATATCTTCACAAAACCAGTTGTTATTCAAATCATTCACTTCATCAATCAAAATAAAACCTGGCTCGGCATAATCATAAGTCGAAGACATAATGACATCCCACAAACGACGAGCTTTGATGGTTTGGTAAACACGGCAAGCTGTCAAACCTTGGTCATCTTTGGTGGCATTGCTTGGCGGATTGGCTACGCGCTTGAAAACAATGCGCATAGCATCATCAGCTAGCTCATCGGCTGTGGCAGGGAACACCAAATCCCAATCTGCATCAGATTTTACGGCTTCCATAAAATCGCGGGTAATCAAGCAAGAAAGATTGAATTGGCGCAAGCGGCCATCTTCGCGCTTGGCTTTAATGAAATCAGCAACATCAGGGTGTGAAATATCAAATGTGCCCATTTGTGCACCACGGCGGCCACCAGCAGAAGACACTGTGAAACACATCTTATCGTATATATCCATAAATGATAACGGCCCAGAAGTGTAAGCACCCGCACCCGAAACATAAGCACCTTTAGGGCGCAATGTAGAAAACTCATAACCAATGCCACAGCCTGCTTTAAGTGTTAGACCTGCTTCTTTAACCATAGATAAAATACCATCCATAGAATCAGGAATCACACCTGATACTGTGCAGTTGATGGTTGAAGTGGCTGGTTTATGCTCTTTTGCGCCAGCATTGGACATAATACGACCCGCAGGAATCGCACCATTGGCCAAGGCCCAAGTAAAACGATTGCTCCAAAATTCACGTTTATCTTTGTCTTCTACTTCCGACAAAGCTTTGGCTACGCGTTTGTAGGTGTCGGCAACATTTTGATCAACAGCATTGCCTTCTTTATCTTTTAAACGGTACTTTTTATCCCAAATGTCTTCACTTGCAGCTTGCAAGGTCACATCGGATGACTGAACTCCAGATTTAATGGTAACTGGCTTGGGTTTTTGCTGTTGATTTTGGCTCATTGGACACTGACCTCATGCAATAACGTTAATTTTATATTAAATTATATTCATCTTATCGATTCTTCTGCGCCACCATATCTTGTGGTTGAACGCATGGCAAGGCACAATTTGTTGTGTTGTTATACAAGATTAAATCACAAGTTATGCACAGAAGACTGTGGATAACTTAATATTTTAACCTAAGCATTGAAATTAATTAGCCTTTCTTTAGCCCCCTAGTTTTTCACCCCATCATACCCTGATTCTGAACTGGTAATAAATGTCACAAAATAACTTTTAAACACATATCGTGAATTTTATAGAAAAGCCGATACTATGCGCCTACTCATGTCTTAATATACGATGGCAATCTCGCCAAGGAGAGTGAAAAGTGTCTGCATCCCGCCTTACCGACGACCTTCGCATCACAGGGTTACGCGAAATAAGCTCGCCTTTAGAGGTTCACTCCGAATACCCCATCACAGATAAAGCTGCCGAAACCATCTTTGAAACTCGCCAAGCTATTCACCGCATTTTACATGGTGAAGACGATAGATTGTTGGTGATTGTTGGCCCATGCTCTATCCATGATACCAAAGCAGCACTTGAATATGCCGCACTTATTCAGCAAGCAAGAGCAACCTATGCGGCTGATTTATTGATTGTGATGCGTGTATATTTTGAAAAACCGCGCACCACTGTGGGCTGGAAAGGTTTAATCAACGACCCTCATTTGGACAATTCTTTTGCCATCAACGATGGCATTCGCAAAGCGCGCCAGCTTTTGCTTGAAGTGAATCAAATGGGTGTACCCGCTGGAACTGAGTTTCTCGATCTTATTTCTCCGCAATATGTTGCTGATTTGGTCAGTTGGGGCGCTATTGGCGCCAGAACAACCGAGAGCCAAGGCCATCGTGAATTGGCTTCAGGTTTATCTTGCCCTGTTGGTTTTAAAAACAGCACCAACGGTGGTTTTGGCATTGCCATTGATGCCATTGGTGCCGCTTCTCACCCCCACCACTTTTTATCATTAACCAAAGAAGGTAAATCGGCGATTTTTTCAACAAGCGGCAATGACGATTGCCATATTATTTTGCGTGGTGGCAACCAAAATCCAAATTACGATGCCCAAAGTGTGGCAGAAGCTATAGCTCAACTTGAGCAAGCGCATATCACATCAGGTGTAATGATTGATTTCAGCCATGCCAACAGCTTAAAACAACACCAACGTCAAATTGACGTGGGTCATGATGTTGCAACACAAGTTGCTCAAGGTAATCACGCCATCAAAGGTGTGATGATTGAGAGTCATTTAAATGCTGGGCGGCAAAATGCTGAGCCCAATCAAACACTGGCATATGGTGTAAGCATTACTGACGCTTGCATCAATTGGGCAGATACTGAACCACTACTCAACACCCTAGCTCAAGCTGTACAACAACGACGGAATCAATCATGAACGAATCACTAAGCACGCTGCAAGCCGTTGTATTAGGACTTATTCAAGGATTCACTGAATTTCTCCCCATATCTTCTTCGGGGCATTTGGCACTCATTCCTTTGGTTTCCAGTTGGCCGGATCAGGGGTTGGCTTATGATTGTGTTCTTCATTTGGGCACACTCACGGCAGTGATTTATTATTTCCGCTCGGATTTAGCAAAAATGTCCAC
>JAJFLD010000091.1 GCA_021772875.1 Ghiorsea sp.
ACCAGACCCTGTGGGCGCTATCAGCGATTTGGTTTATCGCCCATCGGGTATTCAAGTGGGGCATATGCGTGTGCCACTTGGGGTGATTGGTATTATCTATGAATCACGTCCTAATGTGACGGCTGATGCCGCAGCCCTGTGTTTGAAATCAGGCAATGCTTGTATTTTGCGTGGTGGTTCAGAAGCCATCCATAGCAACCGTGCGATTGCCAAATGTTTGCGCGCTGCGATTCAAGAAGCTGGTTTGGATGAAAATGTGGTGCAGCTGATTGATGATACCGATCGTGCTTGGGTGGGTGCTTTGATTACCGCCGATGATTATGTTGATGTGATTATCCCACGTGGTGGCCCATCATTGATTAAACGCATTTCTGCTGAGGCGAAAGTACCTGTGATTAAACACCTTGATGGTATTTGCCATGTGTACATTGATAAAGCAGCGGATCATGAGATGGCCGTGAAGATTGCCTTGAATGCCAAAACACATCGTTATGGTGTGTGTAATGCCATGGAAACATTATTGGTGCATCAAGATGCTGTGGACTGTTTGCCTGAAATCATCAAACAATTGCTTGAAAAAGGTGTGGAAGTGCGCGGTTGTGCCAAAACACAAGCTGTAAACAAGCAAGTGATTGCGGCAACGGAAGAAGATTGGGCAACAGAATATTTAGCACCTGTGTTATCCATTCGTGTGGTTGAAGATATGGCACAAGCGATAAGTCATATTGACACTTATAGTTCCGCCCATACAGAGACGATTGTAACTTCTGATTATGCATCAGGGCAATTGTTCCTACGCAGTGTGGATTCAGCTTCAGTGATGTGGAATGCCAGTACACGTTTTGCCGATGGTTTTGAATATGGTTTGGGTGCTGAAATTGGCATTTCAACAGACCGCTTACATGTGCGTGGTCCCGTTGGCCTTGAAGGCCTCACCAATCAAAAATGGATTGTTTTGGGTCATGGTGAAATAAGAAGCTAAAAAGGGCTTAGCAGAGAAAGTAAAAATGTGCCTCTGCTAAGCTTCTTTTAAATTGAAAGTTTAACTTTCACCACGCATGTATTTGCCGTTGTATTTGATCATGGATTTGATTTCTTTGACATATGCTTCACCGCGCTCTGAATATTTACTCAACCCTTCTGCCAATTGGCTGGCGGTGGCAGCTTGATCTGCAGCGCGTTTTTTAGCGCGAATATCACGGAGGTCTTTGTAGACACGACCCGTGTTGAGATTACGAAGGTAGCTGCGTACAGATGCTTGTGGCGACTTAAATGAAGCAACTTCATGGCTGGTGCCAGGATTGCGGCGGCTTGGTACGATGCCGCAGCCTTTGGTGAAACACCATTGGCCAAATAAATTGTTGGCTTTTCGGGCAAATCGTGAAGTGCCCCAAGCTGATTCATTGGCAGCTTGAGACAAGACCAACTCTAAAGGTATGGTGTCTACGCGTTTTAGCAATTTCACCCAAGGTGTGGTGCCATTTTTATTGCGTTTTAAGCGGTAGGTTTTAAGAAGCGCGCTCACTTGTTGTTGTTCTTGTTTGGTTCGTGTGTTCTTCTTTTGTAATTCAAGCACAAGTTTGCGTTGTTCTGCAATGCGTTGGTTTTCGGCTCTTACCATAGGGCGAAGGGCATTAAAAAATTTACGTTTTTTGGTTTTTACATCGGGTTCATGGCGCAAGTCAGGGATGCTACCAGCAGCATGTTCAACACCGACTGCGGTGTTTTTGTCATTGGCAGTTGCAGCTTGGCTGAAGCATAATGCTGAAAGGCTGAATAAAGTAAAAAGGGAAAATTTCTGTAGCGCTGTTGTGTTCATGGGATAAACTCCTAGGAAAGTATGTTGTGACAGTATGGTTTTTGCTGCAATTGGCGGTGATACACATCGCTTTATTCAAAACGTTTCATCTGAGAAAAAACCTTATTGGGGTACTTTTCTCTTCCCCTTGAACCATTGTATGCTGCCAATGCTTTTTTGGGTGATCTGTAACGTTTCATATAATGGTCAAGGATTGAAGCACCATAACGAATATTGGTTGCTACATCAAAGAGGTTGTCGGTTTTGCTGCCCAGCTCCTTTTTCCAAAAGGGCATTACTTGCATCAAACCTTGTGCCCCAACACTACTTGTAGCATAAGCATCAAAGCGTGATTCAATGGCAATAAGTGCGAGTAATAAGGATGGATCTAGGTTGTGGCTGTGTGCATACAACCAAACCCAACGAGCAATGGATTCTGCCTCATGTTCACTCACACCAAAACTCATGATTTCAGGGCGGACACTCAACAACCAAGCATCACGTTTGGGTTGTTCAATCAAAGCTAGTGGTTCTTTTTGTAACAGCTTGCGAAAGGCTTTGCGTTCATCTTCAGATACGTCTTGCAGCCCAATTTGATACTCGACTATGCGCATGGTGGTGGTGCTTTGGGTGAGCCTTTGTTTCTCTTCTGGTGTACTCAACAGCAGCAAAGGAAGGGTGAGTAAAAAACCAACACCCAATAACAACACCAGCCCACCTTTATGGTCGGCAGTTATCAGCTGGATGAGTTTTTTCTTCAGATTTATCCCTGCTGCATATCAGCAAGCATGTGTTGTGCTTTCTGACAAACATCAGCAAGACTAGCTTCTTCAACAGCACCCCAGCGGGTTTTCAGCTCAAGGGCATCGTTATCCAAACCACGGTCACCGACAATGATACGCAAAGGAATACCAATCAATTCGGCATCTTTAAACTTCACGCCAGGGCTTTCTTTTCTATCATCCCAAACCACATCCACACCAGCTTGAAGCAAGTCTTGATAAACTTTTTCAGAAGCAGCAAAGGCAGTTTCACTTTTACCAAGTGTAATCACAGATGCTTGGAAGGGTGCAATATTTACAGGCCATGTAATGCCTGCATCATCATGACATTGCTCAACAACGGCTGCCATCAAACGCGACACACCAATACCATAACAACCCATAGTTGCTACAGCGCGTTTGCCATGTTCATCCTGAAATAATACGTCCATAGGTTTAGAGTAGGTGGTGCCCAACTCAAAAATGTGACCCACCTCAATGCCACGAGACATTTCCATCAAACCAATATTACATTTGACGCATGTATCACCAGCTTGAGTTTGGCGCAAATCAGCAAAAATCACATTGTTTAAATCGCGTTGAATATTTAAGCCTGAGACATGCAGACCTTTTTTGTTTGCACCAGCAATAAGTCCAACGGCATCATGCAGTGAGGCATCGATATACACAGGGCAGTTCAAATCCATAGGGCCAGAGAAACCAGTGATTGTACCTATGCTTGCTATCTCTTCAGCGGAGGCCAATACAACTTCTGTTGCCCCAAGCGCGCGGGCTAATTTGATATCTTGAAGTTGATCCGATCCACGCACACATGCTGCAACCACTTGGCCATCATTTTCGCCACCATCAACATGAAAAATTAAAGTTTTAAGCAGGCTAGATGTTGCCACTTTTAATAAAGCTGCAACATCTTCAACGGCAGTTTGATAGGGCGTATCGACTTCTGTTAAGCTGCTATCACTACCTTGATAAGTTTGAGGTTTGGAGACTGCTTTTTCAACATTGGCAGCATATTCGCAATGCGAACAATGGGTAATTAAGTCTTCACCAGAGTCAGCCAGCACATGAAACTCATGGCTTGCCGAGCCACCAATTGAACCATTATCGGCTTCTACAGCGCGAAATTTTAAGCCCAAACGATGAAAAATACGGTGGTAGGTTTCAAACATATTTTGGTATTCAGCAGCCAAACATTCATCATTGGCATGGAAGGAATAAGCATCTTTCATCACAAACTCGCGACCACGCATCAAACCAAAACGTGGGCGAATTTCATCACGAAATTTATTTTGAACCTGATATAAATTCATAGGCAATTGTTTGTAGGAGCGCAGTTCGCGGCTCATCAAATCACAAATCACTTCTTCATGGGTGGGGCCTAAACATGATTCATGACCATGCCTATCCTTAAAACGAAGTAATTCAGGGCCATATTTTTCCCAACGCCCAGATTTTTGCCAAAATTCAGAGGGTTGCACCATAGGCATCAATAATTCTTGACCACCAGCGCGATTCATTTCTTCACGCACAATACGTTCAACATTACGCAAGACACGTAAACCCAAAGGTAAATAGTCATAAATACCACTGGTGACACGGCGGATAAAACCGGCTCGTAATAAAAGTTGGTGAGAGACTACTTCTGCATCAGCAGGTGTATCTCTAAGGGTGGGAGAAAATAATTTTGAATAGCGCATGGCGCTAATCTAAACCACGGAGGTAAGCCTGCAAGTATAGAGTGGATATTGATGTGTTAGAGCTTTGGTGCGGCTCCGTATTGATTGTCATCTTGGCTGGGCTGAACGAGGAAAAAGAATAGTATAATAGATAGCGAAAGGGTGAAAATTGCAGCTGCAATCATTAAAAATTGTGATTGTTGCAAAGCACCAATCACAACAAAAAGTAAACCAACATAAGGTAAAACTTGCCACCAGCCGGAGCGGCCAGCATCGTGTAATCTGCGGGCAGTGATGCTAAGGCTTGGGATAACGACACCAAGGGTCAGTATGCTAAGGGTGATTTGAAACATTTCACTTTCTAAAACAAAAGCAATCGATGTGAGTGCTAAATATGCCAAAAGATAAATAAGCGTAAACATCCAATATTCAGTGCGAGTGGAGCGCCCTGAAAACACGCCGTATAATTTAAATGCATTGATAAAATGTTGCATACTCTCACCTCATGTCTTGATGCCAAGATGAGGTCGGGCAACAAGAATGCAAGTATTTTTTAAAGGCTTTGTTTTTTCCAAGCTTCTAATGTTTCCAGTGCCTTTTCAGAAACCATACGTCTGCGCTCAGAGCGCGCAAGCCTGCGTTTGCCATCGCGTTTGGGTGCTGAAGGCAACAAGCCAAAATTGATATTCATAGGCTGAAAATTTTCAATTCGCGTGCCCGAAATATGCGCAAGCAAGGCACCAAAAGCTGTATCTTCAGGTGGGATGTTGGGTTCGTTGCCTTGCATGATATCAGCCAAGAAACGGCCTGCCATCAAACCCATGCTTGCCGATTCGACATAACCTTCCACACCAGTAATTTGTCCTGCAAACATGATGCGAGGTTCTTTTTTCAAGCGTAAAGATTTATCCAGCAACAAGGGAGATTTGATGAAAGTATTGCGATGCAAACTGCCCAAACGAAAGTATTCAGCATTTTCTAAACCTGGAATCATAGCAAAGACACGTTTTTGTTCGCCATATTTCATTTTGGTCTGAAAACCAACGATGTTCAACAAGCTTTTTGCCCGATTATCTTGGCGCAGTTGCACTACGGCGTGGAATGTTTCACCTGTTTCAGGATGTTCTAAACCCACGGGTTTCATGGGGCCAAATCGGGGGGTATCCAAACCACGCTCAGCCATCACTTCAATAGGCATACAGCCATCAAAATAAGGCACATCCTCAAAATCTTTAAATGCCATATATTCGGCATCAAGCAAGGCGGCAATAAATGCTTTGTATTGCTCTTCATTCATAGGGCAGTTGAGATAATCACCTGACTCACCTTCAACCACATTTTTATCATAACGCGATTTCCAATAGGCTTTGCTCATGTCTACAGTTTCTGCATCCACAACAGGAGCAATGGCATCGAAAAAGTTTAAGTGTTCTTCGCCCGTGAGCGTTTGGATTTCTTGGTATAAAGCATCTGAAGTTAAAGGGCCTGAAGCAATCAAAACCAAACCATCTGCGGGGATTTTGGTGATTTCTTCATTGATGATGGTAATCAAAGGTTCAGCTTTGAGGTAGTTGGTGACAGTGGTTGAAAACAGTTCTCTATCCACTGCCATAGCACCACCAGCAGGGAGTTTGGATTCATCGCCAGCAAGCATAATCAATGAATCCAACCTACGCATTTCTTCGTGTAACAGACCTACAGCATTTTCTAAATTATCCGCGCGAAAGGAATTGGAGCACACCAGCTCTGCACATTTATCGGTGTGGTGAGCTGGTGTCATACGTTTGGGTCGCATTTCATACAAATGAACGGCGAAACCAGCTTTGGCCAGTTGCCATGCAGCTTCTGAGCCTGCGAGTCCTGCGCCGATAATATGTATGTTTTGGCTCATGTTTTTCCTTTTATTTTGTAATAGTCACAGTCCACAAACGCCAGTTGTCTACAGTATCTGTGTTGGGTGCTTTAGGGTCGCGGTTGCTGTGAAAGATGATGGTTTTATCATCCAACCAAGCAGGGCCGCCATCGGTAACGTTTTCACCAAAAGTGAGGCGTTGAATTTTTCCCGTTGCAATTTCTAATGTGTAAATGGATGTTTGCAAGATATCTCCGGCAGCGTCGCGGTTGGAGATAAAAGCAATGCGTTTACCATCAGCACTTAAACTTGGCTCAAGATCAGCAAAAGTGTTATGGGTAAGTTGTTTTAATGCTGAGCCATCTATGTTTTGTTGCCATAAGTCATAATTGCCTTTGTTTTCACGCACAAATACAATTTTGTTGCCATTGCTTGCTATGCTTGCATCAAAACCATCACCTAAACTATTGATTTCATTTTGTTGGCGCTCAAATGTAAAAATATGGGCCGGGCGGAATTTATTTTTTAAGCCGCTTTTGCTTGCAGGATAACTTGTTTTGATTTGCCAATATCTATCATGATACATGCGCCATGATTGACCCAAAAGTTGCGTGTTTAACACACCATCTTCAAATTGATTGGCAATGCGAGCAGTACGCGTAGCTTCTAAAGTGGAATCAAAGATCCATGTGTTTCCATCTGCTGAGACGTCGAGATGGTTGGGTATCAAACTGCTTTGGAAAGCGCCAATGGATAATGCCGTGTCATGATATTTTTGACTTACCCAAGGTGCAATAAAACCCAAACGATTACTTGCATAAGCGATGTCACCATTGGCGAGGGCAACACCATTACGAATAACTTCGCCATCTATACTCGGGCTGATATCTTTAGCATGACCAAAAAGGTCATCTTTTTTCAATTGCATCACTTGATATGAACGATTCACCCTCTGCGAATAAACCACGTAGTTACCCTCAACTTTTGGGTAAATCATATCCACGTAAGCATTGTCAAAGAGCAGATGCATTTTAGGGGATTGATCTTGAGCCCACGATGGTGTGGCACAGAGTAATAATGTAGCAAAAACAGCATATAACATCAGATATTAACCTCGTTTAGAATTTGGAGGCCGCATCATGTTGGGTTTGCATTAAGCTCAAATTAAAGGGACATACTTATTTGGTAAGCTAGTCTTTGATGCTATGAATACCATCATCTTGGATAGTGATAAGTTTTTGTTTGTAGAGCGAACCGATAGCTTTTTTAAACATCTTTTTACTCACACCAAAAGCTGCTTGGATAGCTTTGGGTTCGCTTTTATCGTGCAAGGCTAAAAAGCCGCCGCTGGTTTTGAGCTTGTAGAGGATAAGGTCTGTGATTTCATCGGTTTTATCACTGGCTTGAAGGTGTAAACAAAGATCAATTTTTCTATCATCACGGATGTTTTGAATAAAACCTTTTAACCTTTCACCATGTTTAATGGTGCGCATGGCTTCGTGTTGATGCAACAAACCAATGTGGGTATGGTTAATAATCATTTGGTAGCCCAAATCAGTTTTGTTGGCATTAAGCAACTCAACTTCTTGCCCCACTTTGAAATCACCAAGAGACTCATCATCCAAGAAATCACGAATTTTGGTTGAAGCAACAATTCGAGCGGTGGCACTATCTTGGAAAACATAAACAACATAAGATTTGCCCACTTCGGGACGATGTGTCTGTTCATCATAAGGAAGCAATAGATCTTTCATCAATCCCCAATCAAGAAATGCTCCTGCATTGTTGATAGCGACCACTTTTAAGAAGGCAAACTCACCCACTTGGGCATAGGGTGTTTCGGTGGTGGCAATGATGCGATCTTCAGAATCAAAGTAGATAAATACATCAATATCATCATCTACCTTACAATCTTTAGGCACATAACGGATGGGCAAGAGTATTTCACCATGGGTTTCACCACCATCAAGATAAACACCAAAATCAACTTCTTTGACCATGCGTAAACTATTTATTTTTCCGATGTGAATCATGGGTACTCCCGAGTGTGTGAAGCCTTCAGCAATGCAGGATGCTGTGAAGATGTGGCTTTAAAGTAAAGCAGGTATTCGACATGTTCTCTTATCGCGGCATAATCGCGGCCATGAAAAAATTGACCCTAATTTTGTGCTTAGCACTTTTGCAAGCAGGTTGTGCAACTGCTGAGAATTCTTATGACCCGCTACAACCACTCAACCGTAAAGTGGATGGTTTTAATACTGTAGTTGATGAAGCTACATTACGCCCAATTTCTAAAGTGTATACAAAAGTGATGCCCAGAGAGGCGCGCAGTTCGGTAACAAATTTCTTTAGCAACTTGCAAGAGCCCAATACGATTATTAATAGTGTATTGCAGGGCAAGGTTGTGCAAGGTGTCGCCGATACCACCCGTTTTTTAATCAATTCTACTTTTGGTATTGTTGGTTTGTTTGATATTGCATCGCATATGGGTTTGGAAAAACACAAAGAAGATTTTGGGCAAACATTGGCCGTGTGGGGTGTGGGTGAAGGTGCTTATATCGTATACCCTATTTTAGGCCCAAACTCGGTGCGGGATACACCCGGTACGGTAATGGCTTATTTCCTTGATGGCGCAACGTATATGAGTGCTTTTTTATCGCCTGCGGCAACAGTTGGGGCATATGCACTTAAATACATTGATCAACGTGCAAATGTTGAGGATTTTGTAAAGTTGCGTGATGAGTTGGCATTAGACCCTTATATTTTTGTGCGTGAAGGCTGGCGTCAAAGCCGTATATACAGCATTTATGATGGTCATCCACCTGAGCCACCTAAGAGTATAGACGATTTTGGTAAGGATGAATTTGATTGAATGAATCACCAGCATTACAGCTCTTACTCACTGCTGCTTTAAGCTTAACCAACCAACGCGTTGCTTTTATTCAGGCTTTTGCCCATCCCTTATTGCATGATTTAAACAAACATTCAAAAGAATTATCTTTATTGCAATCCTTTAAACCAGCCATCAATGATTTAAAGGACATGGGTTTTTCTCCGCGTGAACTCAGTGGCTCTTTTGATGTTGTGTTGATGATACCAAGCAAAGATAAAGTGCAATCGTTGGGTTGGATGGCTTTAGCTTTTGAGCATCTGGTTGAGGGCGGAAAGTTGCTTGTGGCGTGTGAAAATCAGTATGGGGCAAAGTCGTATGAGTCTGCCTTGACGAAGTTAGCAGGTGTTGCAGCTTCAACACCCAAATCCAAATGCCGCTTAGTGTCAGCCAAAAAAACAGTAAAGCTGGATATTGAGCTACAACACACATGGTTGGCAGACGTAAAACCAATGTGTTTACCAAGCCATGGGTTATGGGCGCAAGCAGGGTTGTTTAGCTGGAAGGCAGCTGATGTGGGCTCGCAATTATTGTTAGAACACTTGCCTGTGTTTGAAGGCGAAGGCATGGACTTGTGTTGCGGTTATGGTTTGTTGTCGGCACATATCTTAAATACATCCAACAACATCAAACAACTGCATATGGTTGAAGCTGAAGCTTTGGCCTTAGCTTGTGCGAAAAAGAATGTGTCTTCTTTTTCTCAAGTGCGTTTTCATCATAGTGATGCAACTTGTGAGGCGTTGCCCAAACATCTCCGTTGGATTGTCTGTAATCCACCTTTTCACACTGGGCAAAGCAGAGATATAGAGCTTGGTAAGATGATTGTAACACGTGCCTGTGAATCATTAACATACCATGGTCAGCTGTATATGGTGGCCAATCGGCAATTACCTTATGAGCATATCCTTAAAGCACATTTACGCGAAGTTGAAGTCATCGCTGTTGGTCAAGGTTTTAAAGTGATGAGAGGAAAGAAATAGAATGGCTCAAAAATTAGAACGCTTAGAAAAAATTATGTCTCGTTTGGGTTATGGTGCACGCAGAGATGTGCCGCATTGGATTCGTGAGGGTTGGCTTACAGTGAAAGGAGAGCGCCCAAAATCAGCAGCAGTCAAGGTGTATGCAGCAGATGTAGAGCTGGATGGTCAACCTTTAGATCATCCTGATGGGCTAACAATTATCTACCATAAACCCTTGGGCACTGTGTGTTCACGCAAAGAAGAAGGGCGTATTATTTATGAGGATTTCCCCGAACGCTGGTTGGGGCGCTCGCCTGCTTTATCAAGTGTTGGGCGTTTGGATAAGGATACCTCTGGTTTGCTCATCGTCACCGATGATGGTCAGCTCAACCATTACCTTACCAGCCCCAAACATGGTATTTCGAAAACCTATGCTGTCACTTTGGACAAACCTTTGACAGGCACAGAAGTTGCAAGCTTTGCCGCAGGCACATTGATGCTTGAAGCTGATGACAAACCATGTTTGCCAGCCGAGCTTAGTATCACAGGTGAAAATACCGCCAGTCTGGTGTTGCATGAAGGGCGCTACCATCAAGTACGCAGAATGTTTGCCGCCATGGGTAATCACGTCACAGCTTTGGAGCGCACCCATGTTGGTGGTTTGTCGCTTGAAGCTTTAAATCTTAAGCAAAGTGAATATCAAACCGTAGCTAGTGAAACTTTAAAACAGATGATTGTATAATATCTGTTTGAAAACTTAGCTTATGTGGGGTGTTGATTAAGCTTGGCACTCAGCGCGATACAAACATGGGCTCACGCTGCAATTGGTGATGGTTAAATAACATGGGCTATTACCTTCTGCAATTTGAATAGCATGGATGAGCGGTGTTTTTTGCATCTTGGCAGCACCTTTAATTTCAAAAGTTCGTGCAGTTTCTAGAAGTTCTTTTTTGGTAATTTTTTTAGTCGTCATAAGTTTAACCTCGGCGTGGATGTTCATGCAACTTAACAGCAAAGATTGTGTCAATCAATGACTGTTTGTTGCATATGTGGGAAATATTAACGCGCAATTGTGACACAATTGCGTTGATGTGGTTAAAATAAGTAATTGGGTTATTCTGCGCGCCATGAATGACATCACTTCCAATCAATTGAACCAAGAGCAATATCATGCAGTGCATTATCGGGGTGGCCCTTTGTTGGTATTGGCAGGTGCGGGTTCAGGCAAAACAAGGGTGATTACCGAGCGTATTGGTGCGCTGGTTGAGCGTGATGTGCCTGAAGATGCCATTACAGCCGTAACATTCACCAACAAAGCAGCTCGAGAAATGCGCGAGCGCTTAGAAAAACGATTGGGTGCAGATAAGGTGAAACGACTGCGCATTTGCACATTCCATGCGCTTGGTTTGATGATGATTCGTGAACATGCCAACCTAGTAGGACGCAGGGCCAAACTCTCTATTTTTGCAGTCACAGAGCAAAAGTCTGCAATGCGTTCAGTGTTGGCTGAGTTAAGGCTGCCTACAGATGCCGACCAAGTGGATAGACTTCTTAGTAAAATGTCTCAGCTCAAAAATGGTATGGTTGAGGCAGGTGATAATAGTGTTGCAGCAGTAGCCGAGCGTTATGATGCACTGTTGCAAAAGATGAATGCTGTGGATTTTGATGATTTGATTGTCTTGCCGTTGAAATTATTAAGTGAAAATATGGAAGTGCGTGCATTGTGGCAGAGCAGATGCCGGCATTTTTTGGTGGATGAATACCAAGATTCTAGTCGTATGCAGTATGATTTTGTGCGTCTTTTGGCGCCAGAAAAATCAAATCTAACAGTGGTGGGGGATGATGATCAGTCTATCTATGGCTGGCGAGGTGCAGAGGTTGAAAATCTTTTCCAATTGCAGCGTGACTACCCCAGTTTGCAAGTTGTAAAACTCGAAGAAAACTATCGCTCAACAGGTTCGATTTTACAAGGCTCGAATAGTTTAATTTCACACAATACCGAACGATTAGGCAAAACACTGCGCTCGAATTTGGGCATGGGTAAAAAAATCCGTGTTTGGCAGGCAGAAACCGCTGAAGAAGAAGCTGAACGTGTGGCAGCAGAAATTCGAGCACAACGTGCTTCGGGGAAACTCAAGTGGGACGATTTCTGCATTTTATATCGGGCCTCGTTTCGTTCGCGTGCATTTGAAATGGCTTTGCGTGATGTGGGGGTGCCTTACCATGTCAGTGGTGGGCTTTCCTTTTTTGACAGGGCGGAAATCCAAGATTATTTGGCCTATTTACGTTTGATTGGCAATTTTTCTGATGATTTGGCTTTGATGCGCGCAATTTCGCGACCTCGGCGAGGTATTGGCTCCAAAGCCTTGGAGAAATTGGGGCAGTTTGCGTTTGATAAAAATAGCTCGCTGCTTGAAGCTGCATTGATGGATGATTTTGATCATGGTAAGGCCAATGTCTTGCGTGCTTTTGGGCAGATGTTGGTTGAATGTGAACATGTATTTTTGCATGGTGAGCCAGATGATGCTTTTGATATGTTGCTGGATAGGTCGGGGCTTGAAGAAGCTATTCGCAAGGAAGCCGATGATGAGGATGAAGCTGAACGGCGCATGGGTAATATCATGAGTTTGCGCCGTTGGTGGTTAAGACACAGTGAAAATGGTGGTGATTTAACGTCATTTCTTCAGCATATCTTTTTGATGGCTGATAATGAGGATGATGACCCTGAAGGCCAAGTGCGTTTGATGACAGTACATGCAGCCAAAGGTTTGGAGTTTTCGCATGTGTTTGTGGTGGGCATGGAAGCGGGAAGTTTTCCCCATAAAAATGCAGTGGCAGAAGATAGATTGGAAGAAGAGCGGCGCTTGATGTATGTGGCCATGACGAGGGCAAGGCACCATTTGACGTTGAGTTATGCCAAGTCGCAGCGGAAATTTGGGCAAGTTGAAAAAATGGGTCCTTCGCCGTTTTTAAAAGAAATTGATGCAGATATTTTGAATTGGGTGGATAAAGAAGCTGATAGCGAAGAAGGCAAAGCCGAAGCCAAAGAAGAAGTGGATGCGCACATGGCAGCTATGCGCGAAATGTTGGGGTTAGATTGATGAGTATTGTACAAATAGAAAAACTGATGCAAACGAGTGGTGTGAAATTTGGCACTTCTGGCGCACGTGGCCTTGTTGCCGATATGACAGATAGGGTTTGTTTTGCTTATGTGTTGGCATTTTTGAACTACCTTGAGCATCAAGGTTTGGTCACACAAGGTATGCAAGTGGCAGTGGCAGGGGATTACCGTGCTAGCAGCCCGCGCATCATGAGAGCTGTGGGTTTGGCGATCCAAGAAGCTGGTTTTGTGCCTGTATTGTGTGGTTTTGTGCCAACACCAGCGTTGGCTTTGTATGCCATAAAGCGGGGTATGCCAAGTATCATGGTGACGGGTAGTCATATTCCTGATGATAGAAATGGCATTAAATTTTATAAACCTGAAGGCGAGATTCTCAAAGATGATGAGTTGGGCATGTGTTCACGCGAAGTGAGCGTGGATGATGGTTTGTTTGACGCATCGGGTTTTGTGATTGATGAATTTGTTTGGTTACATGAAAGCAAAGATGCTTATGCAGAATTTGTGCAACGTTATGTTGATTTTTTTCCAAAGGCTTGCTTGAAAGGCAAACGCATTGGTGTGTATGAACATTCATCGGTGGCCCGTGAAGTGTTGGTTGAAATCATGGGCGCTTTGGGTGCGGAAGTGATTTGTTTGGGGCGCTCCGATCAATTTATCCCTGTCGATACTGAAGCCGTCCGAGAAGAGGATATCATTTTAGCAAAACAATGGTCAGGCGAGTATCAGTTGGATTGTATCGTTTCAGCTGATGGTGATGGTGATAGGCCGTTGGTTAGTGATGAGTTTGGTGTGTGGTTGCGTGGTGATGTGGCTGGCATTATTTGTGCAAATTATTTGCAAGCAAGGTGTGTGGCAACACCCGTGAGTTGTAATAGTGCGCTTGAAAAGAGTGGTTTCTTTGAGCGCATTGAACGCACACGTATTGGCTCGCCTTTTGTGATTGAGGCCATGAATATTTTATTGGCTGAAGGCAAAATGGGCGTGGTGGGTTATGAAGCCAATGGTGGTTTTTTAACGGCTAGTGATATGATTAAAAATGGAAGGACACTCACTGCCTTGCCAACACGTGATGCTGTGATTGTGCCGCTGGCGATATTGATGGATGCTCTTGAGCAGGGCGTAACTATTTCAAAGCTTTTACAGCGTTTGCCGCAGCGCTTTACCAGCAGTGGGCGGTTGCAGAATTTTGCAACTGCATTGAGCGAACAACGGTTAGCGCCGTTAAAAACAAATGATTTTCAACGCAATAAAACTGCAGCTGAGTTGTTGTTCGGGCAAGTGTTCGGGCAAGTGGTTGCAGTGAATGCAACTGATGGTGTGCGTATTACTTTTGAATCGCAGGAAGTGATACACTTGCGGCCATCGGGCAATGCCCCTGAATTACGCTGTTATGTGGAAGCTGAAAGTGAATCAAGAGCAGAGCAAATGCTTCAGACCTGTTTGCAAGGTTTAAAGGCGTGGGTTTAAGCAACACTTGAAATTTTATGGTTTGGCTCTAAACTGCGCGTTGTTAAAAGTGGGCTACGGCTCGCTTTTTTTGTTTTTAGAGTCCAAGTGTGAAGGATGGGTAGCGTCAAGTGGCTGATATTGAAAC
>JAJFLD010000092.1 GCA_021772875.1 Ghiorsea sp.
TGGTGTTTCAACCTGCATCTGCAACAGAGCGTGTGGTTGATCCAGCACTCAAAGCTTCACTTGCGGCATTTTTTGCCGAGCAACCATCGGTAAAAGGTGCAATGGCTGAACTCATCAGCGTACAACGGTGGCCAAACATCAAAGGTAAAGTACGTTGGTCGTTGCCAACATTGCGTTATTTACCCAAACGCGTATCGCTTATTGCTGAGCAAGGACAAGGTAAATCATTGCGTCGCTGGTATGTGCCCGTACAAGTCAAATGGATGGCAGATGTCATCACCCTCAAACACGATATTTCGGCACGAACCATGCTAGATAAGCATATGTTAATACAACAACGAAAAGACATTGCTGGATTGCGTGGCCAAGTTTGGACCGACGTTGCCGAGGTTGAGGGTTTAAAGAGTTTACGCAACATGCGCAAAGGCAGTGTGGTTGTATCCTCTCAAGTCAAACGCCCACCGCTCATCAAACGTGGTGATTTTGTCACTATTTTGGTTGAAATTGACGGTATTCAAGTACGTGCTGAAGGCGTAGCTCTAAGATCAGGTAGCCGTGGCGACCGTATGTTGGTTAAAAATACACGCAGCAAACAAACCTTACAAAGCATTGTCGAAGATGCACATACCGTTTCTGTTCATGTGGGAGGCGTATAATGCCTAATTTATTAATCCTAGTATCCGCTTTGATTTTACTCAATGCTTGCACACCTTCAAAGAGGCTTGTGACCCAAGACCTTAATAAACCCATTGTGGATAAAGCTTTGCAAAGCTATGAAACACAAAATACCAACACCGGTTCATTGTGGAACAATAGTGGCTCCACCATGTTCACCGACCCTAAAGCCCACAATGTCGGTGATTTGGTCATGGTATTGGTACAAGAAACAGCCAGTGCTACACGTTCATTGGGCACAAAAAAGAACCGCAAGTCACAACATGCTTCAAGTTTGAAAGGGCAAGTAGATTTGGGTAATGTTTTTAGCGTCAACCCAACGCTACGACCATCCGCGGCCTTAGATATTAGCAACAATAAAAGTTTTTCAGGTTCTGGTGAAACAACAAACTCAGACTCCTTAATTGCCAATGTCACCGCTGTCGTCACGGAAGTTTACCCCAATGGTAATATGAAAATTATTGGCAGAAGAGAAGTAACCATCAATCAGCAGCCGCAGGAATTAAGCTTCTCAGGCATTGTCCGCCCTTCAGACATCTCTGCAAGCAACACCATTGTTTCCTCACAAGTGGCACAAGCCAAGGTAAGTTATGGTAGTGGCGGCTCATTGGCAGCCATGGCTGATGAAGGCTGGCTTGGACAAACGCTTGATGCCATATGGCCTTTTTAATGTGCAGCCCAAAGCAACAATATTGCGCAGGTAGATACACAAACCATCGGAGCCTCTTATGAAGTTTTTCACCCTTTTTTGTACCTTATTATGCTTTGCAACTTTTGCACAAGCTGAGCGCATCAAAGACCTTGCCGACATCGAAGGTGTTCGCTCCAACGCCTTGATTGGATATGGCATCGTGGTTGGTTTAAATGGTACAGGCGACAGCTCCAATTCATCACCATTCACCATCAGTAGTATTACGGCCATGTTGGAACGCTTTGGTGTGAATGTGCGCCCAGACATCAGTAAAATGAAACCCAAGAACATTGCCGCAGTGATGGTGACTTCTGAACTACCTGCTTTTGCGCGCCCTGGTCAGCAACTTGATATTACCATTTCAAGCATGGGTGATTCCAAAAGTTTACGTGGTGGCACTTTACTCATCACCCCATTACTGGGTGGTGATGGACAAGCTTATGCCGTTGCCCAAGGTGGTTTATCGGTGGGTGGTTTTGCGATCACAGGAACGGCGGGTAACACTGTCAAAAACCATCCCACAGTTGGTAAAATCCCCAATGGTGCACGGGTTGAAAGAGCTGCCCCGCGCGGCATACAAAATGGCCAAGCAAAAGTAACTGTAATGCTGCGCAACCCTGATTTTACAACTGTGCAAAGAATGAAAAACGTCATCAATACCCAAATGGGCGTGGGTACGGCACGCGCTGTGGATGCAGGCACTATAGAAGTTTTGAATCCACAAGGTGATGCCATTGCTTTGATTGCACAACTCGAACAATTGGATCTCATCACCGATAGACCTGCCATTGTGGTGGTGGACGAACGTACGGGCACAATTGTGATGGGACAAGGTGTAACCATTGAAACCGTTGCAGTTGCCCATGGCAATATCAGTGTTAATGTGGTTGAAGGGGCGGATATTTCTCAGCCCTACGCTTTCTCTGGCGGCACAACAACATCAACACCTACCACTGAAGTTCAAATTCAAGAAGATCAAGCGCAATTGGTTGTGCTTCCTCGCCAAGTGACATTATCATCCTTGGTCTCTGCGCTCAACTCTGTAGGTGCAACCCCCAGTGATTTGATTGCTGTCTTGCAAGCCATCAAATCAGCAGGTGCACTGCATGCTGAACTGCGGGTGATGTGATGCGTGATTTAGTCGAAACAGTCATTGGTCAGGTATTAAAACAAAAACCAACCATCAAATCCTTTATCGAAAACAAAGCGCCTGTACAGCCCACAAAAACATTGTATTCCTCACGTGTGCAAAGCCCTGTTGAAATCAAAGATAAAGATATGTGGAAAGCATGTTGTCAATTTGAATCGGTTTTTTTGCAACAAATGATGGCAGCCATGCGCAAAACAGTGCCTGAATCAGAATCGCTACCACGCGGATATGCCAACGACATGTATGATGGCATGATGGATCAAGCCATTGCCGAATCAGGCAGCAAAAAAGCACCACTTGGTTTGGCCATGAGTATGTATCGCCAACTCGACCGCGATGGTTTTACCCATGCTGGATCTGAGATTGTGCATTCACCGGCTCAAGCTTTACAAGCAGTTGCCGATAGACTTAAGACGGTAAACCCTGTCGATAAACCGAATTTAGGAGATTTTAATGGTTCGTATTAATAGCTCAAATCAACCGACAGGCATACATAAATCATCCTCAGGGAAAGCGAAAAAAACAACCGCCAAAAGCTCTAGTAGCGATAAGGTTCAAGTATCCGATGCTGCAGGTCTTCGTGAACGGGCAAAAGTAATGTTATCTGATATGCCCGATGTACGTTTAGACCAAATCGAGGGTATTCGTAATGCCTTAGAGCAAGGTACATACGCCATGAACAGCAAAGCCATTTCATCACATATTGTGCGCAATGCTTTGTCTGAACATTCTTGGAGTTAATCGGTATGAATCCTACATCGCCTATACAATCACCCCTCCAACCTATGCCTGAGCTGATTCATCATATCTTACACAGTATGGATGATTGCATTGCCGAGCAAGAATCTATTGTGCTTGAAGAACGCGAAGCCATGAAAATTTTTGATGCCACAGCTTTAGCTGAGCTGGTTGAGCGCAGAGCACGTAGCCAAAGCACTTTGCACGAACTTGAAAGCCAGTGTCATATGCTTTGTAATCATCTTGCCAACATCCCAAACACCGATAAAAAAATGACCTATATCATCGACAATTACGCTGCCGATGATGCCGATCACCTGCAAAGCATGCGCATTGAATTGGTTCGCCGTATGCAATCGCTAGAACGCGACCACGTAGAAAATCACATCCGTTTGCGCGCAGCGTGGAATGTAACAACAAACATTTTACAACAAATTGGTGCCATTGAAGTCAAATCAACCTATCAAAATACAACCTACGCCCAACAAGGTGCACGATGAGTTTTCAAGCCTTAAATGTTGCGGCATCAAGCCTTCGCACCCAGCAGAAGGCCATGGATGTTGTGTCTCACAATATTGCAAACGTCAATACCCCAGGTTATTCCAGACAATCGGCAAACATTGTCACCGCCACACCTGAGCGTATTGGCGGCCTTGATTTTGGTCGCGGTATTGATTTACAAAGCATTGGCCGCTCTGTTGATCCTTTTATCAGCAGCTCACAACGTGAAAATGCCACACAATTTGAATTCTGGAACAGTGTAACTTCAGGTTTATCAACCGTTGAAAATGCTTTTGGTAGCTTGGATGACACTGGCCTTGCGGCATCCGTGAACGACTTCTTTTTATCTTGGCAACAATTAAGCAACAACCCACAAGATACAGCGCAAAAATATAATGTGCGCACCAAAAGCGAAGCATTGCTTTCACAAATGCATAATATGCAAGCCCAATTAAGCGATGGTCAACAACAATTGGATCTATCCATTGATCAACAAATCACAGATGCCAATTTAAAAATTGATGAAATAGCCACCCTTTCTCAGCAAATCAAAGCCCATGAAGCTGGGCAACAAGGCAACACAAGTATTGCCAATGATTTGCGCGATCAACGCGAACAAGCCATACGTAATCTTGCCAAAATTATTCCTATCCAAGAGGTAAATACCAGTGATGGTGATACCCTCATTCAAACACTTGGCGGCGACTTATTAACCCAAAGTGGTGTGGCAAGGCATTTGGCGCGTGGTAGTGCCCCAAGTAGTACAGGGTTTCAAGGCATAGTGATTGAAGGCACCAACAACCAAGTTCAAGGCTTAGAACAAGGTGGCAGCATGGGTGGTTTGATGAAGCTGCGTGATGGCAACTTCCAAAGTTACATCGATGAACTTGATAGTTTTTCTAGCAATCTTGCTTATTCCACCAACCTCATTCATAGCAGCGCAAGCAGTGGCACACGCGCAAGCCTTGTCCAATCAGCGCAAGGTGCCATCAATCCAGCCTTGGCATTAAATGATGCCACACAAGGCGTACCCTTCGCAGACAAAGTCCAGGCGGGAAGTTTTAACCTCCATGTTTATGATGCGGCAGGTGCTCCCCAAGTTCCAACGAGTCAATTTAGTATTAATTTGGCAGCAGGTGCAACCATGAATGATGTGGCAGCTTCCATCAATGCTGTCGCTGGTGTGACTGCCACAGTAGACACCGCAGGCAGGTTAAACATTGATGCTGGCACAGGCACAGTTGCTTTTGGCAATGATACTTCCAACTTCTTGGCAGCCTATGAAATCAACAGTTTTTTCCATGGTTCAACCTCAGGAAACCTCACCCTTTCCCAACGCATCCAAGATGATGTTTCGACCATCAACACTGGCAACATCGACCCCGCCACTTCTGACTTCCAAGCTGGTGACAATAGTGCTGCAACTGCCATGGCAGACCTACAAGATGTTGCTGTGAGTGTGGATGGCAGCACCGCAGCCAGTCTGCATGCACGTGTTGCAGGCCTATCATCACGTTATGGGCTTGATGTGGGTATTTCCAATCAACAAAAAAGTTACCGTGAAGCCGAAGCCATTTCCCTCACCCAGCAACGCGATGCCGTTTCTGGCGTGAATGTAGATGAAGAATTGATTGCTATGATGAAGTTTCAACGGGCATATGAAGCATCGGCAAAAATTATTTCAACAAGCAACCAAATGATGGATAGCTTGATGGGGATATTAAGATGAGAGTCACCAACAACCAACTTTATGAAAACCTTATGTCTGGCATCAATAAACAGCTTAAAACAACAAATGATGGCAATGCCAGCATTTCATCAGGCACACGTTTTCAACGGCCTTCACAGGCTGGATTGGATTATAAAACATCCCTTGATTTACGGCATACGCAAACACAAATTTCAGGAAGCGTGGAATCGCTTACGGTTGCCGAATCACGTTTATCTGCAAGCCAAACTTTATTGCATGACATGACCAATGTCTTAACCCGTGCCCAAACCCTCGCCGTGCAACAATCTTCAGCACAAATGGGTGCACAAGAACATGCCGCAGCAGCAGCTGAATTAAGCCACTTGCTTGATCAGGCCTTTAATTCTGCCAATCAGCAATGGCAGGGTGAATCATTGTTTGCTGGCACGGCCGTCGATCAACCAGCATTTGTGGTGGATGGTGGGGGCTTATTCCAATATCAAGGCTCCAATCAAGACCGTACGGTTTCTGTAAGCAGCACACAAAAAGTGAACAGCAATATTCGTGGTGATGAACAAGCCTTTACCGATACTTTTTCAGCATTATCCAACTTTAAAACAGCGCTACTGGCAAACGATCAGCCCGCCATTGCCAGTGCCATAGGTGAGCTCACAACAGCCAACAATGGCATGATAGATTTAACCAGTCGCGTGGGCGGACAAATCAGTGCCCTACAAAGCTATAAACAATCATATGAAGACATGAAATTTTCTATTGATAAACGTCTGAATGAACATGAATCAGCCGATATTCCAGCTTTGGTTGCTGCCATGCAGCAAGCAGATATTGCGCTGCAAGCTTCCTATAGCCAAATCGCCAATATCAAAAATATATCTTTACTGAATTTCCTGCGTTAAACCGATGAAACGCTTATGATGGTTATCCGAAGGAAAGTTGGTGAGGCTATCTGTATTGATGGGAATATCCGCGTGGTTATTCATGAAATTCAAAATGGTCGCGTTGTACGTTTTGGCATCGAAGCACCTGAAGACATCGCTGTGCATCGCTTAGAAGTATACGAGCAAATTCAACAAGAAAACAAAGCTGCTGTAGCTGGTGACACTCTGGCTTGGCTCAAACAAGGCGGATAATATGAACAGTCATAAAGAAGTAAAAACATTATCTGAAACAAGCAACAAAGCCGCTGAAGTGCGTGAGTTTTTATTCCCTCGTGGTCTTGCAGGTTTTGCCGAGGCATTTCGTTTTGCATTTATTTATGAAGGTCAGGGTAATATGTTATGCCTACAATCTCTTGATCAACCCGAAGCATCTTTTATTTTAACACCTTGGGATACTTCTCGTTTGGGTCAACCGCCACAACTCAGCTCAGAACAACGTGATTGCCTTAAAATATCCGCCAATGAAGAAGTGCGATGGATGGTAGTGCTCAATCCTTTTGCAGATAAAGACTGGGTGACAGCCAACCTCAAAGCACCCATAGCTATCAATGAAAGCAATCAAACTGGGCTGCAGTGTATTCGCAACCAAAACGATCTAGAGCTCCGCTTTCATTGGATGAAACAACCTACTGTATAATCAAAGCCTTACAGCCAACAAAGCATAACTATTTTTCTAAAATACCATGCGGCATCACCACCAACACAGAACAAGGAGCATGTCGCACAACACGTTCTGCCGTAGAACCAAGCAACATATGTTCTAACATACCTTTCTCACCATGACGCCCCACTACAATCAAATCTGCAGCTTTTGCCTTGGAAAAATCACAGATGGCTTCGGCGACATTGGTGTTTGCATCTTCTAAATGCGTCACTATTTTCACCGCAGCGGCTGCTGCCAAAGCTGCAAGTCGTTTGGTCGCGGCTTGATGCTGTGCTTCAATAATCGCATCAATGGGCGTGATGAGCATCAAATCAGCATCAATATAGATGGGCGGTTCAACCACATGCAACACATGCACTTCTGCTTTAAATTGTGTCGCCAGCACGCATGCTCGCCGAAGTGCTTCTTCTGCCTGTGCTGAAAAATCGGTTGGCACTACAATTTTACCATTTTTAACCATGACTAACCTCCCTCAACATTTCAAACTTTGCGACTTGTTTCTTTGTTGCTTTTCATACAACACCCATCGTTAACATATGCTAAACAAATGAATGCTTCAAGCCAAAGGAAACTTTTCATTTGCAAAGGCTGCCTTATAGTCGACATTCAAAATAACACTTAAGCGCCATCTTTAGACTTCTACATCGGTGGTAAATATTCAATTTTGAGGAGCACAACATGACCACAACCGAAAACCCAAGGCCTCCTTTCCCACCCTTCAACGCTGACACAGCCGCGCAAAAAGTACGCATGGCAGAAGATGCTTGGAATACGCGCGACCCAGAACGTGTCTCCTTCGCCTACACTCCCAATAGTGTGTGGCGCAATCGCTCTGATTTTTTATCCGGCCGTGAAGCCATCGTTTCATTTCTCACTCGAAAATGGGAGAAGGAACTGGATTATCGACTGATTAAAGAGCTCTGGGCATTTGGTGGGAATCGTATTGCCGTCCGTTTTGCCTATGAATGGCAAAATCACGCAGGTCAATGGTTCCGTTCTTACGGCAATGAGAATTGGGAGTTCGATAAAAATGGTTTGATGCAACGGCGCATTGCCAGCATCAATGATTTACCCATCCAAGCATCCGAGCGCAAATACCATTGGCCTCTAGGTCGTCGTCCTGATAACCATCCTACACTTTCTGAGCTTGATTTATGAGTCTGCATCATATCTTCGTTTACACTTCAGTACTCTAAAAGCGATACAACATAAATGGATACAATGCTTTACCTCACCTTTATTTTAACTGCCATGGCATTGATTGCACTTCCTGGCCCCAATGTATTGGTTATCGTGTCAACAAGTCTTTCCCATGGCACAAAAAGAGGTTTGCAAACTGTTTTAGGTACGTCCTCCGCGATGGTGTTACAACTGATGATCGCATCCATGAGCACACTATGGTTTGTTGAAACTATGACAGGTGGTTTTCTTTGGTTGCGTTGGTTAGGGACGGCTTACCTTCTGTATTTGGGTGCTCTCCACCTTATAGATGCATTATTGCACAAAGAAAATTGTCATGCTCAAGTCCTATCTGCTTCTGGTTCATTTCGCCGTGGCTTTTTTGTTTCATTGATGAATCCCAAAACCATACTGTTTTTTGGTGCTTTTCTTCCTCAGTTTGTATCCTCAAATGGGAACTACATGCATCAAATTATAGTATTGTCTGCAACATTCCTCGCCCTCGCTACATGTATGGATAGTATGTATGCAACACTTGCCGGGCATTTTCGCACATACCTTCAAAATCGCCGTAGCCACAACATACAAACTGGCGTAACGGGCATCTTATATCTTGGAGCAGGCGTTTGGCTTGGCTTGCTTCGAAAAAATTAACCGCGTGAAGATAAACAAGTAAACTTCTTTTTAGCACACCAACTTTCCTCCCTTAGCCATCCCTCATTTTTATACAGGTCGACTTAAAATGAGACTAAGCGCGCATCCCTTATTGACTACCTGCTGTTGAAATCCAATGTTATGGTGTAAAATGCTTGAAATATGGCAGTGTATTTGCTTGATTGTGTTACGCGCAGCATATTTTTAAAGGAGCACTCATGTACCTTGAGCACTGGAAGTTAGATGATTTTCCATTTGATAATGTCCCTTCATCCCACTTCTACTACGAAACAGATAATCATAGGGTGCTTTGCGAAGACTTGTATGATGCCATTATCCGCCGACGTGGCGCCATTGCGCTTACAGGAGAAATTGGTTGCGGAAAAACAACCTCCATACAACGCGTTTTATTGGATTTACCGCAAGAGAGATTTGATATTGCTTTGATTAACTTTTCAAGTTTGTCCGCGCTTGAAATGATATATGAGATTACACAACAACTTGGTTTAGACACAAAGAAAAAAAACAACGACAAAAATGCATTACTCCAGGTTCTTCGTGAACACCTATCCAGCAATGCCGCTGAAAACCGCGACACCCTGATTTGTATTGATGAAGCACAAAGTATCCCCGATATCTCAACGCTTGAAGAATTGCGTATGTTGCTCAATTTCCAGCTTGGCAATCGTTTTCTCATCACCTTATTATTGGTTGGACAACCCGAGCTTCAGCAAAAAATAGCTGAAATACCACAACTACAACAACGCATTGCCTTAAATTTACATATTGGAAAACTTGATATGCAAAGCACTATGCATTATCTATTACATCGTTTACGCAAAGCTGGTTGCCAACAACCGATTTTGACAAAACAATCCGTGGCGCTTATTTATCAACAAACAGGTGGTGTACCGCGTCGGATTAATCATTTGATGGATAAATGTTTATTGATGGGCATGCGAACATCTTCATCTGTGATTGATCAGAAATTGGTTCGAGCCACCATGCAGAGGTATCCAGGCTAATGACAAAATATATTGATCTTCTCCGCGAACACGAACAAACCAACAAAAACAAAACCGCTTCCAAACAAAAAAAGCGTGGTACAAAGACCGTTTCTAATGCTGAGACTCCTCCTACACACAATCCATATCGCAAGCAAAAAGAGCATGACGATGCGTTACTTGATCATATTGATGAATTATTAGAAGAAGATACTACAGCAGATACAACCGATGAAAATTTATCCTCGGATGATGAATACCTTATTGATGAAAGTAGTGAGGATCTAAAAAGTTCCAGTGCGCCTAAGCAACCCGAACCCAAGCACCATAGTATCTTGCCGACAGTGGCAATGCCTATCAGCACAGATCATGGTTTCGAAATTTCAACTTGGTTAGAGCAGGTCAATCAAACAATGCTGTGCATTTTTGCCGCAGCACAAGATAATGAGCCTCTTCATACGGCTTCATTACACGAACACTTACATGTGCTATTGGAAAAAATTGAAATTTCTACAGCAATACTTGATGCCTTAGAACTTGAGATTAACAAAAATATTCTTGTCTCACTTCATGATCAACAGACTTATG
>JAJFLD010000093.1 GCA_021772875.1 Ghiorsea sp.
ATGTTTATGCCGCGCAGACAATATTTCACCAGCACACTGCTCATGCATGATGTAGGCTGGCAAGCCGATGGTTCGCTGATTGGGGTGAACACGCTGTTCTCTTGTTTATGTCGCATTGATGGTGAACACAGCTTCGATCCGATTTGGACACCACCTTTCATTACCGAACTTGCACCTGAAGACCGCTGCCATCTCAATGGTATGGCTATGGTGGATGGTCAACCCAAATACGTCACTGCTTTTGGTGCCACCAATAGCAAAGATGACTGGCGTGAACATAAATATGAATCAGGCATCATCATGGATGTTGAAAGCAATGAAATCATTGCCAGTGGTTTGCCTATGCCGCACACCCCACGGGTGTTTAATGGACAGCTTTATGTCTTGCTTTCTGCCACGGGAGAGCTGGCAAAAGTAGATGTAAGCACGGGTACATATGAAGTGGTGAAGAAGTTCGACGGTTATGTGCGTGGCATGGATCTGGTGGGGGATTATTTATTTGTTTGCCTATCCAAGATTCGCCAAAGTCATACATTTAACGATTCCGACTATGCCCAGCGGCGTGATTACCATGCAGGTTTTGAGATGATTCATTTGCCCACAGGCGCAACCATCAGCACCTTAAAATTCGCCCGCAGTTGTGATGAAATTTATGATATTTGTGTGCTGCCCAACATCAAGCGTCCTGGCATGGTGGGCGTGTTAGATGGCAATTACCGTAATGCCTTGACCACACCTGAGCATGTTTATTGGTCATAAGCGTTACGTCATACTTTGAGCTGCTCTGGCTAATTCAAAGCTGTTATGTTCATTGTGGCTTGATGAGATGTTGAATTAAAAAGGGCTACCTCAGGGTGGCCTTTTTTATGACATGATTTAAACTTGTAATACGGTGTTTGCTGGTGTTATGCCCATGTCATAATTGCTTGTTATCATCCCAATGATATGGATACACAAACTGTTTTTTCTTTGGACACACAAGCCCCCGTCGTTGGCTGGGTTGTCTTGGCGGCATGTGTGTTGTGGTTGGGCCATAAAATGTGGCTGCGCCTTCAGCTTTCACGCGCCAAACACTCTTCTCTGCGTGGGCATGCCAAATTGAGCCGCAAAATGGCCAAGTTGATTCCTTATTTTTCATATGATGGACACACTTTTTTTGCCAGTGATGGTGCACCAGCAGAAGTGGTGAAACAGCGGCAAGAAGGGTTTGAGAAGTTGTGCTCAGCACTGCAAACCCAAGCGCCCAAGAGCATTGCTTTTGGTGTGTCTTTAGATGATTCCGTTTCAGATGCACAATTTACAAATGCATACCGTGTACCATTTCCATACCGAGCATATGCCAACCAACACTTAAAAATTGGTGCAGTCGTCCATCAAACCGCGGGTGTGCAAAGCCAAGATTTGGATGGGCAATGGTGTTATGATCTTACAGGCGCTTATGGTGTGAATGTTTTTGGCTATGATTTTTATAAAAGTTGCATGGCCGATGCATGGCAACAAGTTAAAGACGTTGGCCCTGTGCTTGGCCCTTATCATCCGTTAATCAAAGATAATGTTGAGCGCTTAAAAGCCATTTCAGGCTTGGATGAAGTTTCATTTCATATGTCGGGTACTGAAGCTGTAATGCAGGCTGTGGGTTTGGCGCGTTATCATACGGGTAAAACACATGTGGTGAAGATGTGTGGTGCTTATCATGGCTGGTGGGATGGTGTGCATACAGGCGTGGGTGGCCATCGCAAAACCAATGATGTGTATATGCTGAAAGATCAAAGCCAAGACACTTTGCGTGTGCTTCAAACGCGACATGATATTGCTTGTGTCTTGATTAATCCGTTGCAAGGACTGCACCCGAATGCCAATGCGCCAAGTGATGGCTCTTTGGTGAATAGTGATCGCGTTGCTCACTTTGATCGGAAGGCTTATACGGCATGGTTACAGCAGGTGCGGGAAGTATGTACACGCAAAGGCATAGTTTTAATCTTTGATGAGGTGTTCACGGGATTTCGCTTGGCTTATCGCGGTGCTCAGGAATTTTATAAGGTACAAGCCGATTTGGTGACGTATGGCAAAACATTGGGTGGTGGTATGCCTGTGGGTGTGTTGTGCGGCAAACATCACTTGATGAAACGCTATAAAGATCATCAACCTGCCAATATCTCGTTTGCACGCGGCACTTTTAATTCACACCCTTATGTTTTGGCGTGTATGCATCAGTTTTTGCAACGCATCAGCCAAGATGAATATCAACAGATGTATGCAAGCTTGGATGACGTTTGGGATAAACGGGTGGCAGGATTGAATCAACGCCTAGATCTGGCAGGCGTACCCGTTTTTATTGCTCATTTGTCATCAATTTGGACCATGGTGTACACAGTGCCATCGCGCTACAACTGGTTGTATCAATATTATCTGCGCAGAGAAGGCATCATGTTAAGCTGGGTGGGCACGGGCCGCGTGATTATGAGCTTTAATTTTAGCGATGAAGATTTTGAACAACTTATACAGCGTTTTGTGCGCGCTGGGCAACACATGAAACAGGACGGCTGGTGGTGGCAAAACCATGCTTTGAGCAATGCATCAATTAAAAAACAAATGAAACGTGACATCTTACGCACGCATTTTCCGGTGTTGCGCCGTTGGTTGCGTGCTTAATGGGGATGGCAGCAGAAGTTTTGTTTGCACCAAAGTTTTGAATGCGTGTAATAGGGTGAGGCAGCGATGAATCAAATGTATTTGAGCCGTGAGATGGGAGACTTTCAGCAGTCGTTGCAACAGGAGTTTGGTGATTATCTTCAGCAAGCCACGGCCAAGTTAGACTTAAACAATTGTTTACGCATGGATGTGCATTGCCATGATTACAATAGCGATGTGCCCGATGAATTGTGGGGTCGTATTTTAGGGCTTCCTGAGACATGGTTAAAAACCAAAGATTTGGTGAAATGTTTAAAGAAAAATCATGCCGATGTTATCACTGTCACCAACCACAATAATGCGCGTTCCTGTTGGGAGCTCATCAAACAAGGGCAGGACGTGTTGGTTGCAGCTGAGTTTACCTGTTTCTTTCCCGAAGATAATTTATTTGTGCATGTGCTCACCTATGGTTTTACGCCCAAGCAAGAGCAAGTACTTAATGATAAACGCAGCAATATCTATGACTTTCTTTTTTATGCAAACCGCCATGAAATTCCAGTGATTTTGCCACATCCGCTTTATTTGTATACACGCAATGACAAAATTAATTTAAGTTTATTTGAAAAGTTGGCAGTACTTTTCCAACGTTTTGAAGTGCTCAATGGACAGCGAGATCAATGGCAAAGTGTTTTGACGCTCAATTGGTTGCAAAGCCTTACCCCAGAAAAGATTGAAGCTTATGCCAAAAAGCATGAGCTCGACCCTGCTGATTTTGGCGTAGATCCCCACCAACCTAAAGTGCTGACAGGTGGCTCAGATGACCATATGGGTATTTTTGCTGGCGAATGTGGCTCTTATCTTTATGTGCCAGATCTTAAGCAACGCCTAAAAACAACCAAAGCATCTGAGTTGGCTTTAGAGGCCATCAAAGCAGGGCGCATGACGCCTTTTGGATACATTGCCGAACACCATAAACTCAATATCGCACTGCTGGATTATTTTACCCAAGTGGCCTTACATATCAAAGACCCTGGGTTATTACGCTTGGCTTTTCATCGTGGAGAAATTAGCGATAAAGTTGCCTGCCTCGTCATCAGTAATTTGCTGCTGGAAATGAAAAAAAGGAAGAATACGCAAAAATTCTTTCAAGCTATTCACGATGCTTTGCGCGGCAAAAAAATCAGCAAATTGCTCAAATGGTCGGCCAATAAAGATTATCGTTTTTGCATGAAGTATTTGGATAAAATTGCCGAGGCCAAACACCAATCCCCTGAAGCCTTTTTGAATGCGGTGAATCAAGCGATTCCGCAATTGTTTCATGGCTTGAATGCCTTGCTGGTGACCCGCCTTAACCATTCAAAGAAAGCGAAAGCCACCGTACAATTGGATTGTTTTTCAACCGCAGAAATTGCCAAAAAATTTGAGATACCAAGCCAGCTCACCGCCTTGTTTTTAGATGGCACAAAGAAACAGGATGAATTAAGTGGCGTGAATATAGGTAAGCTTGTGGATCATTTATCTTTCCCTGCTTTGGTGAGCTTGATGTTGGTTGGCACGACCTTTGGCAGCACCCGCTTATTGTATTCCAACCGTCGATTTTTAAATGACTTTGCGCAGCATATAGGCAAGAATGAGCATCCCAAACGTGCGCTTTACCTCACTGATACTTTGCGTGATAAAAATGGGGTTTCCAATTCATTAAGTGGTAAATTAAAAGAGATTCAACGTTTGGATTTACCTGTAGATTTTCTTATCTGTCATGATGCCGTGCAGGCAGAGCCGCATTTACATGTGGTGCAGCCCTTAACAAGTTTTTCTATGCCAGCCTTTGGTGAGCAGGTGTTTCGTGTGCCTGATTTGATGGAAATTGCCCGTATTTTTTGCGAAGGTGATTATGATCGTATTGTGTGTTCAACAGAAGGACCCATGGCGGCGGTTTCGTTATTTATCAAATATATGTTTAATGTGCCCAGCTATTTTTTCATGCACACTGATTGGATAGACTTTATCAAACACACTACAGACTTGTCTGTGCATGAGCGTGATCGAATTCGGCGTTTTTTACGCTTTTTTTATAAACAATACCAAGGCGTATTTGTGCTGAATCATGAGCATAAAAATTGGTTAACAGGGCATGAAATGGAGCTGGATAAGGAAAGCGTTTTCCTCACTGCACATCATACACAGCCACGCTTGGACAATATTGTGCCCATCTCTAAAAGAGACTTGTTTCCCGATGCTACAGAACAAACACCCATACTTTTTTATGCCGGCCGCTTGAGCAAGGAAAAAGGTTTGTTTGAGCTACCTGAAATCATTGCCAAAGCGCGAAAATCATTGCCAGATTTAAGGGTGGTGATTGCGGGTTCTGGGCCTGCTGAAAAAGCATTAAAAGCGCTATTGTCCGATGCTTTGTTTATGGGGTGGGTGGATAAACCTCATATGGCTGGTTTGTATGCAGGGTTGGACTTGTTTGTTTTTCCTTCGCAATTTGACACCTTTGGTAATGTCGTTTTGGAAGCATTTGTGAATGGTATGCCGGTAGTGGCTTACAATTGTAAAGGGCCAAAAGATATCATTGAACATGGTAAGAGTGGTTATTTGGCGGATGATATTGAAGCCATGAGCCAACATATCATCACTTATTTTACCACGGACAACCATCAAGCCATGCAAACACATGCGGCAAAACGCAGCGAAGCTTATCAGGCCGAACCTATCATGCGCCAATTTCTCACGGATATGGGGCTTTAGTTTCTCAAATTCCCTGCCCACATGGCGATACATCAATTATCTGTACAATCTAAGGAAAATACTGTGCAAATTCTACGCAAACTAAGCCAACATGAGCAGCTGAATTTTTTGCTCACCAATCGTATCCCGCGCAAAATGCTTACTCGTTTTGTCGGCTGGTATAGTCAAATCAACAGTCCTTTGCTAACAAAAATCACGATTTATATTTGGCGTTTATTTGCCCAAGATTTGGATTTGAGCGAAGCCAAACAGCAACGGTTCACGAGTTTGAAAGATTGTTTTATTCGTGAATTAAAAACAGGCGCTCGGCCTATTGATAAGCATGAAAAACACGTGATTAGCCCATGTGATGCCATTGTTGGGCAATTTGGTAAAATTGCAGGCACCACGGTGTATCAGGCCAAAGGATTTCCTTATGAATTAAGTGAATTGATGCCTGATTTGGATTTGCAGGAGCGTTATCGTGATGGGCTGTATATCACGTTGCGCTTGAAATCGAGCATGTATCATCGCTTTCATGCACCCATGGATTGCAGTGTGCATGGCATCAATTACATTTCAGGCGATACTTGGAATGTAAATCCTGTAGCATTAAAACGCGTTGAAAAACTTTATTGCCGCAATGAGCGGGCAGTGATGACACTTAATACAGGTGATATTAAGCGCAGCATCACGTTGGTTCCTGTGGCTGCGATTTTGGTCGCTAGCATGCGTTTCCATTGCTTGGGCGTTGATTTGAATCTGCAATACAAGGGTGAAAATCGACTGGTATGTGATGCAACATATGCCAAAGGTGATGAGTTGGGCTATTTCCAACATGGCTCGACTATTATTTTGTTTGCAACCAACAATTATGTGTTTTGTGAGGGTGTAAAAACTGGTGAACGCATCGCCATGGGCGCACCCCTGCTTCGTGCAATATAAAGGCTTAAAGCATGGCAGCATGTTTGTCATATGACTGCCTCACCGCTGTCATACAACAGCTCTAAACTCTTTTTAAACATTGAAGAAGAGAGGCTTGAGCCATGGGTTTTATCGAAGAATTACGTCAACAACGGTGGGATGACCATAGATTTTATCATCATAATCGCATCAACCAAGCATTGCATTTGGTGAGTGCATGTTGTTTTTTGGCAAGTTATGTCTTGCTGTTTATTGATCCTGTGATGGCTGTGTTTGTGGGTTGGTTATTGGCTTTTGTCTTGCGCCAAATCGGGCACTTTTATTTTGAGCCAACCACCTACGATGAAGTGAATGATGTATCGCATGAACATAAGGAAAGTGTGAAGGTGGGTTATAATCTTAAACGCAAAGTGATTTTGATAAGCGTTTGGGTGGGGTCGGCAGCGCTGTTGTATGCTCAACCTGCCATGTTTGGATTGTTTGCCACGGGCGAGTTTGCCAACACCTATTGGCATAATTTGGCAATGCTGTGGTTGTTTACAGGGTTTGGTGCATTGTTATTTCGCACCATTCATTTGTTTTTTTTGATGGGTGTACAATCAGGCTTGGTGTGGTTCACGAAAATTCTTACTGATCCATTTCATGATGTGTTGATTTATCATAAATCCCCGTATTTCATCGTTAAGGGTGAGATGTATGACACGATGGAAGATTGGTATGATGAATCATTGGTGAAGCAAAAGTTCTCAGCGTCTTCATAGATCAATATGATGTCATAACGTATATAAAACGAAACCGCTGATGTAAAAGGCGTGCTCACCAAGGGTGAGTACGCCTTTTTTTGCGTTTGTTTTCTGGCCTTATACCATTATTGCGGTCTGCCGATAGAGTAATAAATGAAGCCCTGTTTTTTCATGCGCTCTGGCTCAAATAAATTCCTGCCATCAAACAACAGGGGTTCACGTAAACACTGTTTGACCGTTGCAAAATCAGGCGCTTTGAAATGTTGCCAGTCGGTGACAATCACCAAAGCATCAGCCCCTTTTAATGCTTGAATTTGTGTACCCATCAATGCTAAATCATCACGCACACCATAAATGCGTTGGCACTCCGACATCGCTTCAGGATCAAAGGCTTGTACAGTTGCCCCAGCTTGCCACAAGGCTTCCATGAGTGTGCGCGAAGGCGCTTGGCGCATATCATCGGTGTTGGGTTTGAAGCTTAACCCCCATAAAGCAATGGTTTTGCCTTTGAGCTTGCCATCAAAATGATTTGAAATCATTTCAAACAATTTATGTTTTTGGCGGTCGTTCACTGCTTCCACAGATTTAAGCAGGCTGGCATCATAATCAATGCCATCAGCTGTGCGAATCAATGCCTGCACATCTTTGGGAAAACACGAACCGCCATAACCACAGCCAGGATAAATGAATTGATAACCAATGCGTGAATCCGAACCAATGCCTTGGCGCACAGCTTCGATGTCGGCACCCAATCTGTCGGCTAAGTTTGCCATCTCATTCATGAAGCTGATTTTGGTTGCCAGCATACAGTTGGCGGCATATTTGGTGAGCTCAGCGCTGCGTACATCCATTTTAATAAATCGATCATGGTTGCGGTTAAAGGGAGCATACAATTCGCGCAAAGTATCGGCTGTTTCATCATGATCTGTGCCGACCACAATACGATCAGGACGTTTGCAATCACTCACCGCACATCCTTCTTTTAAAAATTCAGGGTTAGAAACCACATGCACTTCATAAGTTTCACCGCGTGTGTGCAGCACTTCATTTACCCGTGCTGCCACTTTATCAGCTGTGCCAACGGGCACTGTGCTTTTATCAATAATAATTTTGTTGCTGTTCATGTGGCTGGCAATGGTTTGAGCGACAGCAAGCACATATTGCAGATCTGCTGAACCATCTTCATCAGGCGGTGTGCCCACGGCAATCATTTGTATTTCACCATGATGAACGCCCAAGGCTGCATCGGTGGTGAATTCAAGCCGGCCTGCTTGATGATTATCAACTACCAGCGGTGTAAGGCCAGGTTCATGAATGGGGATGATACCTTTTTTCAGGTTATCTACTTTATCCTGATCAACATCCACACACATCACATGATGGCCCACATCTGCCAATACCGCAGCTTGCACCAAACCTACATAACCAATCCCAAATATCGTTACTTTCACAGCTTATCCCCTCCTGAACATCATCGGACATTAGCACATCTTAAACTCAGCAGCTACAACCTTGCCGCGTAAGATGCCACGCAATGGCTTAGCAGCGAGTATGATGCGCTTTTATGTCATGATGATGATGTGCTACATATTTTGGCATTATCGTTTGAGCATGGCCCTTTTTTGATGGTTTGGCGGTGTTATGCAGCCACCCCAAATAAACTACCAACCATTGCGGTTAATGCCATTGCAAGGAGACCCCAAAAGGTAACGCGGAAAGCACCCACCATGATTGAGGCACCACCAACCCGAGCGGCAAGGCCACCAAGCAATGCAAGGAATACCAACGATGAAATGCCTATGGCGATGATGAGCTTGTCACCGGGGAAGAGCAGGGCAATCAATAAAGGCAGGGCTGCGCCAATGGTGAAGCTTAAGGCCGATGAAGCGGCAGCCATGACAGGCTGCGCATCACCATCGGTGGAAATACCAATTTCATCGCGTGCATGTGCACCCAAGGCATCGTGAGCCATCAATTGCTCTGCGACTTGTCTGGCAAGTGGCGGCGCTAAGCCGCGTTGTTCATAAATTTCAGCCAACTCTTGTTGTTCACATTCGAAATCGTGTAATAGTGATTCTTTTTCAAGGTTGAGGTCTGCTTTTTCAGTGTCTGCTTGTGAGCTCACCGAAACATATTCTCCTGCGGCCATTGCCATTGCACCAGCAACTACACCAGCAACTCCAGCAAGCAGGATACCTGCATGGGGGGTGTTGGCTGCGGCAACACCAATCATCAGACTGGCTGTAGAAACAATGCCATCATTGGCACCCAACACAGCAGCCCGTAGCCAGCCGACCCTATGTACCCTATGTATTTCATGATGACTCATGTGTTACTCCGTTGATAGATAAAAAATCATAACCGCGCTTGCTAGAAAGAAGCCATGAAATCTTGATGATTTCAATGTGAAATACTGCCTATCATAATTTAATGTTAAAATGCTGAAGCAGGATAAGCATCAAAGCATAAGATCCCGCCGTAATGGCCATGGCCAGCACCATACTAAGGTAAAAATTGAGCCCTTGTTTTAATAACAAAGGCAGCGCAATAAATAAGGCCAAGGATGGCAATACAAGCCAAAATACACTGGTTGCCAAAGCACTTACCTTGGCTACATCTTTGGTGTCGACATAGAGCCAAAACATGGCCAACACAGAGACCAAAGGGATAGATGCAAGCAGCGCACCTATCAAACTACTGCGTTTGGCAATTTCGGATATGCCTACAATCAGACATGTCGTAATAACAATTTTGATGATGTAATAACTCATGCAAATCTCCAAGCATTCATAAAAGGCAAAGGTGGCAACAATGTTTGCGATTTCAGTGTCGGATAAATGTTTGCTGGTCACAGCTTTGATGGCTGTGGCAACGGATGGAAAATGATGTCTGTATTGCACATCGGGGTATCTTTCATCCAAATAAACATAAACCAAACGGATGATTTGATTGATTTCATGGCTTGCAAGGCAACCACCGATATGGTGATAGTATGCTGAGAAGTCTTCTTGCGTGCCGAAGTTGTCTTCACCAAACATAAAGGTGCTGTTCATATCCA
>JAJFLD010000094.1 GCA_021772875.1 Ghiorsea sp.
AACCACGATGTAGGCAAAAGGCTATCCCAAGGTGAATATGCTACGGGTTCGGTAATGTTTATCGCAGGGAGCTCTATGCCTGACCCAACATTTTCTACTGTTTTCTCTTCAGTTGCAACGGCATCTGCCATGGGTTGATTCAACTGAAAAACATCAAACCCTTGGCTAGTGTAATTCACGCTTAACAATGCCCCATCACTTGTCAAAAATGGAGAAAAAGCACCACCCAATACAGAGGTGAGTTGAGTTATCTTTTGTGTTGAGCGCTGAAGTTTGTAAATATTATACACAGCATCTTTATCCATAGAAAATACAACATCATGTGTATTTTGCACATAACGTGCATTGGTTTGAATCAGTGTATTATGCGTTAGTTTTGACCATGTCTTGCTGCTTAAATCAAATTCTTCCAAATTCCAGCCTGTGCCTTCTCGCCAAATACTGCTCACCAACACCTGTCCATCCTGCGACCAATCAATACCTGATAAGGTTTCCCCAGCTGTGCCTTGCCACAACACTGCTTGTTTCTCACCCTGCGCATTGAGCAAATGCAATGCATGTTGCCCACGGAAATTGTGTACGGCGATAATGTGCTGGCCATCTGGCGACCACGTTGCGGTGATATAACGTTGGCAGTGGCTTAACCTTGTCATTTCCCCCGTATCTTCATGCAACTGATATAGATCATAAAATTGATTCGCATTGTTGCAAAAATCAGGCTGGGCAATGAGCAAACCTGCCGATGCATGCCAATCTAAGGATGCGCCGCGATTCAATTCATGCAGCTCCATTGCTGGCTTTCCTTGCGCCATCACCATCAATTGCGAGCCTGTTGCCAAATGATCACTGACAAAAAACACCTTATCATGGCCTTGTAACACTGAGCGTTTAAAATCGCCTGTTTGTGTTAAAGCATGGCCTTGCACAAGCCCTTGTTGTTTGAGCTGGGATATTTGTGGCTTAAATTCCTTGTCGACATACTGAATAAACTCATCCCAAACTTGCGATAAATCTTTGCCCAACACATCTTCATACAAATCATTAATGCGATAAGGTATCAAGTGATTCGAATAACTTTTCACCAGTGCTTGTAGGGTTTCAGGTCCATAAGTATCGGCGATAAACTGATAAAAATAAACGCCATACAAATAACGGCTAGTGAGCAGTGGCCAAGTTACCATAGGTTGATTGATTTGGCGTAAGGGTTTCACACCACTTGCCACTTCCATACGCATCATCATCTTAAAATAACTGCTCTGACCTCGCCCAATACCCAATGCTTTATCTGTTTCATAATACGTCGCCAATCCCTCATGCATCCAAGGCGGCATAAATGCATTGGGAAACAATAAAAACATCCTACCAAAGATATTGCGCGTATTTTCCGCCGAGCCGCGTGCTTTATCCAAATGTAGCGTATGCACAAATTCATGCAGGATGAGTGTTTCAAACCAACCAGCGTGGTCTTCTAAGCTGTTAACACTGCTTGGTGAGCTGACAAATAATGTAATCCTATTTGAAGGCAAAGGCACAGCAAAACCATTGCTGGAATCTGTTTCATCACTCAACACAAGCTCAGTTTTTTCTTTGGGATACCAATCAAAAATAGGTGTCAGTCGTTGATAAACCGATTCGGCAACCTGCAATGCTTGGCTTGCCAATTTCTTTTCGCCATCATGGTAGTGAATTCTAAAATGCGCACTCTCAGCTGTCACCCAGCTCAGCTGACTATCATGCACCAAACCCGCATAACTTGTTTGCCCACATAACAGAAACACACATAACCCCACCCATCTCATGTAAACGCTTAAAACAAGAAGATGGTTTTTTGTCTTCATATACAACAACTATGTTTGGCTTTCTGAAGACATGGCTTTTTCATAAGCCGCTTCCAACCCATGCATCATGGCTTCAACAGAATAATTATCTGCTCTTGCACGTGTTTGACGACTGATATCTCTTGGCCAATCTGCCAGCAATGCCGCCGCTACAACTTGTGTATCTTCGGCATCCACCACCCTACCCACACTATCATCCACCAATTCTTTCAAACCACAGACATTGGACACCACACAAGGCAGCCCTGCTGCCATGGCTTCCACCACCGCCCGACCCATACCTTCATTGTGAGATAATAAAGCAAAGACTTTTGCCTTGGCCAGCTCTGGCAAAGGATCTGTCCAACCAACAAATTCAATATTGGGGATAATATTTAAGCGTGAAGCCAACCGCTCCAAATCTCGCCGCTCTTCTCCATCACCTACAAGGGCTAATTTGGCAGTTGGTTTTGATTTCACCACCACTGCCCAAGCTTGAATCAACCGCTCCATACCCTTAATCGGCACAAGCCTGCCTACAGAAACAGCATCCCAAGGTTTATGTTCTACAGACACTGGATGTTCCCACACCCATTCAGCAATCGCGACCACATCAACCCCGCTGGGCACAACCACCCATTGCTGTGGCTTGCCCACACCCAAGGCTAAATGATCATCCCGCTCAGCTTGTGTTAAAGCAATCAATACATCTGTTTTTTTAGCCAGATAACGTTCAACAGCTAAAAAGATTTTCGTTTTTAAAGCTCCAAAATAACCATGGAAAATATGGCCATGTGGCGTGTGTACGATATGACTTCTACCTGCTGCGGCATAACGCCCAAGCGCACCTGCTTTGGAGGTATGGGTATGTATCATATCAAAAGCGCGTAAATCCAAAGCCCGAATAGCCGACACCGCTTGTTTATCATGCCAGCCCAGCTCTCGCTGCAAGCTTGGTAACACTTGAACACTGCCACCAAGCTCCTCAAGCAAAGCCAACCCAGCTTTGACTTTATATTGTTCTGCAGCTGACATATCTGAATCTTCACTTGGCCCAAACACCAGCGTGACATCATGCCCTGCTATGACTTGTTGTTGTGAAGTAATCAGCGTGTTTACAGCCGAGCCACCACCATCCATGCGGGTAATGAGATGAAGGATTTTCATAAGTTTTCTTTCCTTAGCTGGTCTACCAGCTGCACAAACAACTTATCGTGTTTAGCCCAATTGTATTTTGTCATCACATCATCTTGCACCTGTTTGCGCTGTGTTGCCACTACAGGATTATCCAGCATCCACATCAATTTTTCTGCCAAAGCAAGAGGTGAAGCATTCTCTGCCAATTGGTTGTGTATCACTGTAGGAACCAGCTCTTTATTGGCTGAAATCGGTGTTGCCAATACAGGTGTGCCACACACATTGGCTTCTAAAGTGACCAAACCAAACCCTTCAAGCCCACGTGTTGGCACCATAAACACATCCGAGGCAATCAGGCGTTGCTGCACATCTTGCTCAGCTAAAAAACCAGTGAACTCAACCACATCAGCCACATCCAAATCTTCAGCCAATTTTTGCATGGAATCACGCAAAACCCCATCACCCATCACCACAAATCGTACATCTGCACGTTTGGCTTTCACAATCGCAGCCACTTGAATCAACAAATCTACACCTGTACGTGGCACAAGATTGCGCAAGGTGGTAATCACTGGTGTTGTCCAGCCCAAATCATGCCGATACTGCTCTCGCTTCTCATCATCAAAGGCTGCAACCGCTTCAGCAGCAGCTGGGTTCACAACCCCATGCTCAGCTGAAATGTGAAAGAAATCTTGCAATCGATCTTGGGTAAACTGACTCAAACCCATCAATCTATCCGCAGATTGATAAACTTTAGCTTCAAGCTTACGCATAGCGGCAATGGCCAGCTTATGCTTCCAAGTCATCGTCAAACCATAACGGGTTTCATACTCTTCAAAGGCAAAAGAAAAACAAACCTGCAACCTTGGTAAATCACAGCCTGCTTGCATCAATGCCCACATCACAAAGGGCTGCTCTGCCACCACCACATCAAAATCGTTTTGATGTTTCTGCCACCAAAGCCTCGCTTCTGATTTGAGCTGTTTTAAACCTTGATAACCTTTATGGCCTGAAAAGGGCAACCGATGTTCCACCACAGCCAAATGCGTAATCTCAGCCATCAAAGCATCATCAGGTGTGGGCTGACGTGTTAAAATCGTCACCTGTTTTCCAGCGGCCACCAAAGCTCGGATATGATGGTGAAGCATACGCTCTGCCCCACCATGCACACTGGCAGATGAAACATCGGCGACAACAAGAACGCGCTGACTCAAAATTGCCACCCATGCTGTTGCATCCAACGGTTCATCAGCAACAACCCCCATAAAATATCAGACTTATCTTCACCAGCTTGATGCCGCTGCCATTGCTCTTGCACAAAAGACTGCTGCACCAATCCAGCAAGAGGTTTATCCGCAATCATGGCTTGAATATCATCTTTAAAATCAGCGCGCAGCCAATGTTTGATGGGGGCCATGAACCCCTGCTTGGGGCGATAAACCATTTCCTTAGGCATATAATCACAAGTTATACGTTTGAGCATCACTTTTAAATGTTCCTGCCATGGCAAACCTTGCACTTTCCAAGTTTCATCCAATGTCGCCAAAAATGAAAATAATCCTGCATCTAAAAATGGCGCGCGCAATTCCAAGGCATGGGCCATGCTCATGCGGTCGCCAACTGCCAACAAATCATCACCCACATAATGAATCATGTCATAAATCATCGCGCCATTCACAGCACCATAATCATCAAGCAAGCCTTCTAAACCACCGGCCAATTGTGATGCGTTTTTCCAAGCATGTTCTGGCTGTGGCAGCTGCAAACCATGAAACATCTCCGACCACGGACTATCGGTGGTGGATGTCCAATGCATATAAGCCTGGCTTGGATTCATGTTTAAGCCTTGAAACAAACGCCGCATCCGACCCCGCAAATTACGACTCGAAGCACTATCACCCAAACTTTCCATGCCTTTTAAAAGCAAACCACGGGCTGGCATACGTTGTAATTTCTTTTGCCATTTCATGCCCAAATAACGCGGGTAACCACCAAACAATTCATCTCCACCCACACCCGATAATGCCACATCAACATAAGGTTTGGCTGCTTGGCTAATCAAATAAGTGGGCAAGGCAGAAGCATTGGTGACTGGCATATCAAAAGCTGCCGCCAAATCATCCAAACACGTATGAGCCGAGGCATTCACCTCCAGTGTGGTATGTGTCGTGCCCAAATGATCCGCAACCTGTTGGGCAAAGGGGCTCTCATCATAATCTTGCGGCCCACCAGCAAAACGCACACAAAAGCTATGTACATCCAAACCCGCATCTTGTTTGAGCACGCCTGCAATCAAGGAAGAATCCACACCACCTGACAAAAACACACCCAAAGGTTTATCGGCTATGGTTTTGGATGTGATGGATTGAACAAGCATGGTTTTTACTTCTGCTTGAATTTCATGTTCCATCAAGTCCAAAGGTTGATCTGGCTCAGGCAAAAAGAAATAACGACGCAATTGTAGCGGTTGCCCAACCCTGGCAATGGCATAACAACCTGCTGGCACTTGGGATACTTCTTCATACATGGTTTGAGGTGCTTCTGCGCGCATGCGGGTTAAAATATTATAAACTGTTGTTAAATTCGGCGTAAGCGACCAATGACCTTTCTCAAAAGCATTTTGTGAGGAGGCAAAACCAATGCGGCCATTTTGCTGACAAACAAACAATGGTTTTTCACCAAACGTATCACGGCCAACCACACATAATTCTTCTTGTTTATCCCAGAGCACAATAGCAAACATACCTTCAAGCAGGTTAAACATGCCCATGCCAAAACGACGGTATAAATGCGGAATCACTTCCGTATCTGCATCAGATATAAAACGCACACCATCGGCTTCGAGTTTTTCTCTCAATATTTTGTAGTTATAAATGCAGCCATTAAATACCACCACCACATCATCCAAAACCATGGGTTGGGTGCCGCGTTCATCAGGGCCAATAATAGCCAACCTATGGTGTATTGCTGAAAATAGCGGCGATACATATTCACCCTGCCCATCAGGGCCACGTGTCGCCACGGCAGTGGCCATTTGTTTTAATTCAATGGCATCAACCTTGCCCAAAACACTGACAAAACCACACATTAGTTTTTCACCATCAAACGCTGCATATCTTGCAGATGTTTTTGCCAGCCAAACACACCTTGATGTAACACAGCGCTTGCCATGCCTTGTTTTGCTTTATCTAAACGCAACGGCTCATCAGAGATAAGTGATAACATCGCCTCACGCCAAGCCAAAAGATCATGAGGCAAACAATAAATAGCTTGCCCATGCGTTGTTTCACGTAACACAGGGATATCTGAAACAATTGCTGCTGTCTGACAAGCAAATGCTTCCAGTGGCGGATAACCATAACCTTCAGCCGTGGAGGGCTGTAACAAAGCAATGGCCTGCCTATACAATTGCAACAAAGCAACATCATCAACATCTTGCAAAAAAGTAACCTGGCCTGGCTTGAGGGCATAACTTGCCAACAAAGTGTCAGTTATGTGTTTGGCAATGCCTACACATGTTAAAGACATATGGGTGCCTTCAATCGCCGCCAGCAACACATTCAGATTTTTATGCGGCCTACCATTACCCACAAACAGAAAAAAATCACTTTTTTTCGTATGCTCATCAGGCATAAAATCTTGTTCAATAGCTGGGTATCGGATGGTTGTTTCATGTTGCATCTGACCAAAGAGTTGGATTGTTTCATCTTCACTTGCTTGAGAATCAAACCATGTCAAACGCGCTGCAGCCAAAGCTTTTTGCAACCGCCAAAATGCAGCCTTACGCCTTAAAGGTGTACCTTGATAAGCAGGATGTGTCAGATAAAAAACATCATGCACCGTATGTATACAAGGGCAAGGTAACTGGCGAAGTGGCAACTTCGGATAGGGGCTTAAAAACAAATCAAACCCTTGCGCCAAGCTTGGCCAAAACCATTCAAGCAAAGCAGGTGCTTGAATCACAGCGACTTGCCCACGCAATGAGGCTGGCAAAGCTTGGGTATCCTGCATAACTACGCTGCAATGCCACTCAGGATGCTCACTGATAACAGCCAATAACAAACCTTCCAAAAATCGGCCAATGCCTGTGCGTCGACCAACCACAAATTCACGACCATCCACTAATATATTTCGCTGCATGCCTTACTGACCCACCAAGCTTTTAAATACAGCGTCCATCTTACGCACATGTTGCTCCAATGAAAAATCCTTTGCTCTCACATAACCCGCCTCACCAAACTGTTGCCTTAGCGCACTGCTTTCAAAAACTGGCTTGAGCCTCACCACGACATCATCATCTTCTTCAAGCAAAATGCCTTGAACACCATCAGTCATGATTTCTGATGGCCCACCCTGATTAAAAGCAATCACTGCCAGCTTATGGCCCATCGCTTCAATGATAACGCGCCCAAAGGGTTCTTTTTTTGAAGCTAAGAAAAGTATATCGGCTTGTTGATACCAGGGCGCTACATTTGTTTGTAAACCAAGCCAATGAATCTGTTGTGTAAAGTCAGATTGCGCCGTCTTTTCCTGTAATGTTTGCCACCAATCCAATTCATTAGGATCTGCGCCACCCACACACACCAAGTGCAAACCTTCAATATGTGCTGCAAGCTGCTCAAAGGTTTGAAGCACAATATCATGCCGTTTCCACCGCGAAACACGGGCAACACAAAGCATCACAACTTTTGCCCCAAAAGCACGTTGCCCAAAAGTACGTTGTATATGAACCGCTTCAGGTTTATGAGAAACATCAATACCATTATAGACAACATGTAAGTTTAAATCTTGCCATGCCTTAAATCGCTCCGCCGTTGCATGGCTATTCACCACAACAGCATCAACCAATCGCACCAATAACCAATCCAATTTCGGGTCTTGCTCGGCAATGCGACAATGAAAAAGAACGGGGATAGCCAAAATTTTACCTACAATACCCGCATAAAAAGCCGCACGCGAATTATTGGCATGGATAAGATCAGGTTTGAGTCGCTTAAAAAAAACCAACCATGTTTTTAAGGCTACAAAAGAAGCGATGCCAAGTTTAGGCATAGGTAAATATTGCACAGCTACATCACGCTGCGTTGCTGCTTGTGAGAAGGCTCCAGCAGCTGGTGTGATCAATGTGGCTTGATATGTTTTGGGCAAATGTGTCATCAAATCAAGCAAGGAATGTTCACCCCCTCCAACCATTTCAGCGTGTAAACTCACAAAAGCTATGTTTATCATCGTTTTTGTTTCCACGCTTTTAGCCTGCCCACATCCGTAGCAAAATTCATGGTTAAACGCACCCAAGGCAATAAAAACCACGCCATGAATGGCATATTTGGCTCAGCTAAAACCCATCTGAATCGCCATAAGTTGGTGCTCACAATCAACAAAAATATGCCCAACAATGGCAAGGCACTCCAGTGCAATAACACCAAAAATGGTAAGAGCTTAAGCATGATAGAGGAGCGCAACATCCACGGTAAATAATCTTCTGAGACACTTCCCTCATCATACAAATCATATTCTGCACGCCCACGACGCACAAACCATGACCAAATCAAAGCAAAAGAACCACGTGCTTCATGGCGCACAACAGCATCAGGCACAAACAATAAGGTGCCTTGGGCTGCAATACGTTTTGCCAAAACATAATCTTCGCCACCAAAACGCGCTGCCTTTGAAAAACAACCTGCTTGGAGCACGGCTGCTTTTCGGTAACATGCATTTAACGTTGAAACTTCCTTTGTTCTTTGCACTCTTCCTTGTGCTTCATGGATGCGGGTAATGCCACCTCCTGGAAAACCAAGAAGGCTCTCTGCCCAACCAATACTGTTTGTCCCACCAGGTACTGTAACGCCACCTTGCATACCCAATACCTGTGTATCTGCCAAAGGTGCAACCAGTGTGGCCAACCAATCAGGCTCCACCCGACAATCATCATCAATAAACACCAAAACATCATGTTTGGCATGGGTGATTGAAAGGTTTCTGGCAAAAGCGATACCAAGGTTTTTGAGTGGGTGAGGCACATACACCACGCCTTCGGGTGCAACCGGTAAATCCGTCTCTTCAATCACAACAATTTCAAATTCACCTTGGTAATCCTGCTTTTTTAAATCACCAAGCACGCGATTTAATAAGTCTCGCCGTTCCCGTGTAATCACCAATATCGAAATAGACAACATCTGTTTACAATGCCCACGCATGTTTACTGCTGCCAGCAATCCTGCCAACGGTCATACCAAGCGATTTCACAATCAACAAACAACCCATCCAATAGGCTTGCATCCAGCCCAAGACATGATCAACACCTGCTGCTTTCTTTTTTAAAAACCTAGCCATGTGAAAGATATAAAGCGGCACTAAAATCACCACTGGCCAATAAACAAGGCTGAGCAAAAGCAAAAACAACAATTTCTTATCCGCAGGACGCAGATGAATGGAAATATACATCGAAACTAGTGGTAACACTTGAGGCTTGAGATCAGTTTGTAACCCAGGCTGACCAAATTTTTCGAGCAACCTGGCGTGCGCACGGCCATAAGAAATCATTTTTTGAAACATATTACGAATACCCGATTGATGTATATGTCTCACACTTAAAGCAGGGTGATAAAGAATTTTTTCATGGTGTAAATAAATCCTGTTGCACAAATCAACATCTTCTCCAGAGCTATCTAAACACACATCAAAACCTGATAAGGCATGAAATAAATCTTTTTGCAGCCAAAGATTGGCAGAAGCAAAACCTCGCCCACCTTCTGGGCCTCCGTGGTCAACCCAATGTTCTTCCATGCCTACGGATAGGCTTAACAATCCCATAAGTTTTGCGCTGCTATCGCCTTCCATGGTTCCCCATGCAGGGCCTGCCATGGCTACGGGTTTTTGCGCTTGAATGAAATCAAATCCACTTGAGAGCCAATTTTTACCTGGTTCACAATCAGAATCTGTAAAAGCAATCCAACTGCCTTTGGCCTCGGCAACACCTCTGTTGCGGGCGGCGGCGGCACCTCTTGTTTTTTCATGCACAAGTTTGAGCGGCATATCACAATGTTGTTGCCATTGCTCTACCATAGCCACACTTTGATCGGTGGAACCATTATCAACAATAATCACTTCATAAGCTGTAAAATCTTGTTCAGCCAAGGCTGTCAAACAACGTACTAAAGTTGCTGCTGCATTGTAACAAGGCACAACCACAGAAATGTCAATACCATGCTTTGCACTCAGCATTTTATTGCACCCATATCTTGGTCACCACGCCTTGATTGCTTTGCGCAATCACAGCTTGATCGGTCTGTATGCGCTGCAATAACCTTTTTTTCCTGCCTTCTCTCACTTGCGGAAAACGTGCCAGCGCATCAAAAAAAGCCAAAATTCGCCAGTGCTGTTGCGGTGCTAAACCACGAATCAAATGCAAAGGTATCCAAAGCAGATGTTGCAATAGTAATTTTTTATCGCTTATATTTAACCAATGAAAAAGGTAGGCATTACGTTGCGAAGTACGCTCAACACTTGCCGGGCGAAAGTGCTTTTTAATTGAGCCTGTTTCGGCATGTAAAAACAAAGCCTGAGGAAAATACAAATTGCGCCAACCTCTTATCAACGCTCGGTAGCTCAAGTCTGTATCTTCCCAATAAAAGGGGCTAAAAATTTCATCAAAGCCACCCAAGGTATGAAGCATCTCCCGCCTAAACAGACCTGCCCCACCCGAACAAACTGGAAAGGCTTGGCTATGCGCTGTTGATGCAGCAAGGCGAACAATAAAAAAACGTAACATGCCTCTTTCGCGATGAATCTGCATGGCCATATGTGCATAATCATCTGCCTCAAGCCTTTTAACGCGTGCAATAGCAGGCCGCACCGCAAAAACATCTGCTGCACAACTTTCAGCATAGTCTAACAACATTTCAACAGCATTTTTTTCTGGCACCATGTCATTATTCAGCAGCAAAACCCATTCACCTGAAGCCGCTGCAATGCCACTGTTGCACGCAGCGGAAAAACCACCGTTTTTCTCCCTTTGCACCAACTTGACCCAACTGCTGTAATCTTTTTGTAAACGGCTGCATGTATCATCCACGCCACCATCATCAACAACAATCACCTCAACCTCAGGCGCAATAGCTTGGATTGCTGTTTGCAGTGCTGTAAGTGTTTCCTCTAACATCACCCACGCATTCCACGTAGGAATGACTACAGACAGCCTCACGCTTTCTTCACTGCCTCAACAAAATATTGAAACGATAAAAGATGATCCCAACGGCCACGTGTCCAGCGGTTAAGTTTTTGTTTTTTCTTGCCCATATTTCCTTCAATACGGACAATCTCTAAACCTGCCCCTTCAACCATAGCGCAAATGCCATCACGGGTAAAAAAGCGCAGATGTGTTCTATCCAGAATTCCTGCATCCACATAGGTGAACCTGCCATGCCAAAACAATTGCCACGATACATTCCAATAGGCCACATTGGGAATCGAAATATAAACCGTGCCACCCACTTCCATTTTTTCCACCATGCTTTGCAAACATGTCCAAGGGTCTACCAAATGCTCTAACAAATCACCACATACAACGGTGCCAGCATCTTGAAAACAGGCGAGATTTTCCATCACATCACCAACAAAAACTTGGTCAAACACCTTCTCGGCCACCGTTGCTGCCTCAGGATTGATTTCAATGCCTATGCTCGCGCCCTTCACCCGCCCTTCTGCTTTGAGTTGCGCAAGCATTTGTCCTTGACCACAACCCACCTCAACATAAGGCGCTTGAAAATTTCGCATCCATGCCCGTAGCTCAGGACGATTTGTTGAAAAATATACTGATTTACCCGACACGCCTTTCCCCTAACTTACCATAAATATCACAGCCTCATTTGGAGGCTGTATAAGCAAACATATCCTTCAATACACTACGCCAACCACCAGAATAGAGAAAATAGTGCTTGTTCACAACCTCACGCCCGATATAACGCCAACGTTTTAACCATGACACATCGCCACAAGCTATGCTTGCCCTTAGCTTTAAGTGCTGCACACAGCCAGTGATGTTTTGCTTTGCCAAAATGCTAACATACTCACCCTGCTGCAAGCGTGACACCAGCAATTGATAGCGCTCGGCTTTGTTTAAATAATCTTGGGCTACAGTGCGCTGGGCAGCATTAAGCTGCTCACGTAAACCATCTTGCTTTTCGCGTGCGCCACACACATTGTGATGATGTTGACGGTATTGAATCAGACATTGTTGCGTAAAACCAACCTTAGACACTGCCGCTAACAACAACACTATCCATGCATCATGCGGCCAAGTTGTTTCAATGGGTAGATATAAGTCGCGAAACTTGCTGCGGAAAGCCATGGTCGCACCGGCCACCACATTGCGGCGCAAAAGCACAGTTAAGGCATCGCCTGCTTCAACCATGGCTTGTTCATGCCCATCAAAACCAAGCGTCTGCCAAAAGCTATATCCCAAAGTGTGCAAATCTTCATCCACAACATCAGCATTTGAAAATACCAAACCCATATCTGCATCGGCTGCAAACATGGCACAAAATATTTGCAGTTTTTCAGGGTGCCAAACATCGTCTTGATCAGCTAAAACGATAATCTCACCTGAACAAATACTTATCGCCTTTTCAAAGTTTTTTGTTACACCAAGTTGGGGTTGATTCACCAGCACTTGCACAGACAAGTCTACACTCTTGGCAAATGCCTTTGCCACTTCAAGGGTTGCATCTTGCGAGTTATCATCAACAATAATTATTTCATCGGGCAATCTTGTTTGCTGGGCTATGCTGTCTAACTGCGCTTTCAGATAAGCTTGGCCGCGGTAAGTACACACAGCCACAGAAACACGAGGGTCGTTTGGCACAAGCATGATTTCCTTCCCCCCTTTTTTTATGGCCTCAAATACACAGTCTCAAGATGATTTGCGCACAAACATAAATTGATTTAATTTCTTCAGCCATACCAATTTACATACACCAAAAACTATCGCACCAAGCAAAGCCAATGGCACATACAACCAATCCCACCATCCAGGCGTGGCTAAAATAGCCGTACCCAAGAGTAGCTGCAATGCCACAAGTTTCAAAAACCACCAGCCATCACTGACCAAATGATCTCGAACCATCCAAGTCCAAGCCCGATGTGTCAAAATAAGCTGCGTCAACATCACACAAAAAACAATGCCTGACATACCAAACCACTGACCCATGAGCCAATACATTGGTGTTGCCAGCAGCAAGGCGCCAATGGCCCAACGCGCTGCTTTGGGCTGCCAGCCCCAGGCAGATACAACCGAACCAATCACCGCGCCTAATGCATAAAGTGGCGACATCATGGCATAAAGAATCAACCACTTCGCCCCATCAGAGAAATTTTCGCCATAAATCCATGTCATCCATAATTGCGCACCTGCTGAAATAAAGGTGCCACTGAGCAGCATAATAAGAGCTAATAAAGCTATCGAAGGTTCGATGAGCTTTCGTGCTTGCGCGACATTTTTTTCTTTATTTAAAGACGATATCATAGGAAAAAGTGTGCTTGCTATTGAAATACCAACAAACACAAGTATGAGTGATAAGGTTTGCCCTGCTGCATAAGAAGCAATTTCTTCTGGTTTCTTTTGAAAACCAAGAATCACCAAATCCATGCGGCTAAGTAGCCCTGTTGCCACGGCTGCCACACCAAAAGGAACTGCCGCTTTGGCAAAATCCATGAATGAAACACTGCTCTCAGGCGAAGACTCCCATGGCTGTTTTAGCATCCACCACCACAGCACGACAAGCACCAACAGCTCCCAAAACAAAAGCTGTTTGGCAATAAGAATCAAATCCGCACTCGGGCTAAAGGCGATAAGAATGACAAGTATTGTGCCGCCCAAACGTTCAATTGAGCCCCACACAGCTGAAGCGACCAATTGTTGATGGCCAACGACTACACCAAGTGAAATGCGCATAGCTGTCCATAAAAGTGCATAACCCAACAACCAAAAGCGCAACTGTGTTGCCACTGTGCTTTCATCTTGCATAAACGTGGTTGCCAAAAAGACCAAAATGACCAAACAAGCCACACCCATAGATGTGAGCAGCGCATATTTAACAAGAAATTTCCAAAGCATGGGCATCAAGGAAACTTCGCGTATTAAAGTTACTCTTATGCCCGTATCTGCAATGGCAGCTAAGGATACGGCAAGTGCATATGCCGTAGCATAAAGTCCATAATCCGACTCGCCCATACCTCGCGCAATAGCCCAAGGCAAAAGGAATGCTGAAAAATTTGCAATAAGTTGGGCAACTGCAATCGCCGAGGAACCTTTTAAGATTTTCCTGGCTAAGTCACTCATGGCATATACATCTGTCTGTTTAAATGTGTTGCAGCAACCTTCAAACCCACTTCAACAATAGCTTTGTCAAAACTCAACCATCCCTGAAGCACATAAGCTTTCATGTTTGCGTTTCCTTTTGATGCGCCTTGATTTTAAATTAGTCGCCTGTTGCAATGCGGTCGACGAGTTCTTTGACTGTCGGAATAAAACCATTGGCGTAGAAGGGGTCTTGGGCAAATTTGTATGCTGCATGACCAGAAAACATCAATCCATTTTCAGGTGCGCCGCCGTATGCTGATTTAAGCAATGTTTTTTGAATACAAAAACTGCGTGGGTCAGCCTTGCGGCCTGTGGTGCCTTTTTCATTATCTGCCCAATTGCTGAATTTACATTGCGATAAACAACCCATGCAATCCAACTGATCTTGGCGAATTTCTGTCGCTTTATCAGGGCTTACAAAAACCAAAGTTGAATCAGGTGTCATCAAAGGTTTGGTAAACCCTTCTGCCATCCAACGTTCTGCACTGCTTTTACCATGTTGTGTTAAATAAACTTCCCGATTGCGCACACCAAAAATAAATGGTGTGGTGTGATCATCAGCCGGATGATCCATGAAAGCAATTTCGCGCTCTGCACGTTGATACAATTCTTCTAAGAAATTATTGCGCACTGCCGATGAATAAAAACCTGTCGGCGAGAAGGGATTCAATGCCACGTCGCCTTCTTTTAAGCTTAATAAGGTTTTGCCCCACGAATCACGCACAGGGCTTTCTTGGGTAAGCAAAGGCCGTGTCCCAAATTGGAAAATTACTGGGCCAATGTCTGGATTACCAATCCAATGTTCCCAATCACGCAAATACCACACGCCACCTGCCATCACGATAGGTGTTTCCTGCAAACCAAATGAATTCATGGTTGCTCTAAGTTCTTTCACACGCGGATAAGGATCTTCAGGTCTATCAAAGCGCTCAGTATTTGACAGCCCATTATGTCCGCCAGCCAGCCATGGGTCTTCATAAACTACGCCACCAAGCAGCTCTGGTGCTTTGCGGTACGAACGCAACCACAATGCACGGAATGCACGTGCCGATGAAATAATAGGGTAATAATAAACGCCATATTGGGCAGCAATCGTTGCCAACTTAAATGGCATACCTGCACCACAAGTGACACCATGCACCAAACCTTTTGCACCTTCTAAAACACCATGCAAAACACGTTCTGCGCCGCCCATTTCCCAGAGCACATTCACATGCAAACGGCCATTGCCACCCGACACTTCATGTGCTTCGCGCAACTGCGTAAGCCCGCCTTGAATACCATAAGCCACCAATTCTTCAAAGCGCTCTTTGCGGCTTTTCCCTTTGTAATGTACGGGGATAATTTTGCCATCCGCATCATGGCTGCTTGCATTCACTGCCGAAACTGTGCCAATACCGCCAGCTTTTGCCCAAGCGCCAGCAGTTAAACCTGTGGAGACACCAACACCTTTGCCACCTTCAATAAGCGGCAATACTTCTTTACCTGATATTTTCATCGTTTCTAAATTGAATGACATAGGTGCTCCTTAAGCATAATTAGAATATGCAACCTTCCTCCACTTAGGGACGCCAAAGGGGAAAATTAAACATATTCAATCAAAAAATAGTCGTGTCCGGCAGCATAAGCAATACTGACCTTTTTAACAAGTTTCTTGCGTTTTATGACGCCTCATTTTTCTTAAAAAAAACTTGCCTGAATCATCACCCCAAGCACAGCAATGGGTTAAAGATCGCAATCTACTTCACCAAGGGCAATTCATACATACTATGGCATGCGATACAGTTGTTCATCGTTTGCGCATATTTTATTTGAATCTCTTTTACGGGTTTTCTTTCTTTTGCCATATCTGCAATATCATCAAAGGCATAATGAAGCCCAAACCCAAGTTTTTTAAACTCTAACGGTAGCTTAGCGCGCAAAGCAAAATCCACTGTTGCGATTGCGCTGCTTCCGAGTGGCCGTGCGGCAGCTTCAACAGCGTCCAAATCCTCATTTGCGAGTGCTTCAACTATCACTTGTGTGGTTTCCAAAAGAAAACGCATTTCCCCAAGCACGGCTTGTCGCTCCATAGGGCTAAGCACAACTGCCGTTCTACCTTCTTCTCCCTCAACTGTGTTACCTAACACGATAAATTTATAAGCAACGCCTGCCAAAACTGCGAGCAGCAAACCAATCATCACTATCCAGTGTGGTGTGGTGTTTTTCATATCTTACTCCTTGATTAACTTTGCTGTTATCTTTTGTAATGTATTGATAGTGGTTTGTTTGTCTGCCTCAGGCACATCGGCAAGCACCTCGTTTTGAAAATCACCGACCACACGCATCAAGCTTTGTATGTTTTCTCGCCCGTAATCCGTGAGGTGAATACAAAAATGGCGCCTATCCGCCTCATGCATTCTGCGCGCAATAAATCCTTTTTTAACAAGCCCATCCAACCGTCTTGTGATGGTGGTTTTGTCACGCATCATCAATTTAGCAATCTGCATTTGCGTTAAACCATCTTGTTTAAACACCCGAAACAAAATACCAAAATCTTGTGCTGTAAGCGCATAACCCAGCGCTGAAAAACGCCTACTCACTTCCTCTGCCATCAAATAAGCCACGCGGTTCACATGAAAACCAATCGCCCTATCCAAATCTAAATCAATCTTGGCCATAAACACTCCTGCACGCCGATTGCTAATGGCAACAGTTGCATATTACAACTATTAATTTATAGCGATAAAATATTACCATTTTAAAGCACAACAAAATTTACCGCCCTTACATCCTTTAATACCACTTATTCTTTTATTCAAAGCCTATTTCATCAATGGCTTGCATAATGCGGTGAGTTTGACTGAGGGCGACGATAATTTTTTGGTAGTGAAGAATATCATCAAAGGAAAGCTTGCGTCCTGTGCGGTCTTTTAGCCATTTCTGAGCAGGTTGATAACCACCAATATAAAACTCCCAAACAATAAGTGGCACATCTTCAAAATATTGGTCGTCGTTGATCCACACGCGACCAAGCTCGTCATGCCCGTGCAGACGGGCATCCATGGATTGAGATGTTGTGGTTGGTAGATTCCCGCCTTCGCGGGAATGACGATTTGGCATAGGCTCATAACCTGGGCTGGTTTTGCTGATTTTACGGGTCACCACATTATCGCCGCCTTGGGGGTAGCTGGTGATGTAGTTTTCAACGGCTGGGGATTCCAACAAATGAATGCCACGCAACTCACCACCCAACTTGACCAACTGCCAAAACTTATCGGCATCTTTGGGGTATGGAATACGTGGAAAGTCGATTTTTAAAAACTCTTTGTATGTCTCCCGATAACTTGGGCTGTGCAACACGGCATAGATATAATCTAGCAAATCTATTGGTGCAAACGTAGCTGCATCATTTATCTTTTCAGGCACAAAAACCAAACCCAAACCTTTAACAATGACTTCAACGATTTCAGCATCTAAATTGGGTTTTCGTTCAGCTCTGTTACCTAAATTTTGCTGGTTACTTAGGTCTTGATAAAGGTAAAGAGGGAAGACTGCTGATTGTGTAGTTCTTTCCCCACACTTTGTTTCCATAATGCTATTTGTCATAAAAAAATGGTCACAAGTATCTGACTTGTTACTTCGTGCTGTTATAAGACCTAGGTTTTCGCCGTTAAGGAGGTGTTTCATTACTTCCTTTCGGCTTCTTTCGATCATGGAGTCATTATAATATAGGAAACGGTTATCAAAGGGTCGATAAGCAATTATTTTAATAGCACTTGGATCGAACTCTTTAGCTTTTCTTTTTACCTCACCTATTTTCCACCCTTTGTTTTCCTTTAATCCATATTTGGACTGAATTTCTTCTTTTGATGACGTAAAGAACTCTTGAATACGTTGAGTTAATACTTCTTTATCATCATCAATCACAAAAGCATCGCGAGAGGTCACAATACCAACGGTATTTACTTGAAATAAACTTGGAACTGAAAATCCCTCATTATATTTTTTCTCCGCTTCAAAGTCCTTTGAAACCATAAAGTACATGGGAGCAACATTAGGTAATTTCGAAAAAGGAATTGATCCTAACGAGTTAGCAGTTAAAAAATCGTATTTTTTGTTTCGTTCCCCATATAAATCAAAATGAAAAACATTAGCCAAAATTTCAGAGCTTTTTAAGCCTGTTTTTACAAAAAATGTAATGGCTACACCTTGCATAATATCAAAGACATTCACATCTTTGCTGCCATCAGGTGAAACTTCTTTTTTCTTACTATTGCCATGTAAATCGATGGTATAAATCTTGTCGTAAGTTTTAAGTAGATTCCAGCGCATACCGCGAAAAGTTGGGTTATCCAAAAAGCCATGCGGGTTAATAAATGCCAATATGCCTTCACCATTCTTTTCAATGAAATATTGAGCGTATCGCATAAATTTCACGTAATCATCGTTAATCCATTTGGGATTGCGCTCTTTTAGCTTTTCCTTGCCTCCAGGTTCCTTTTTGTAGTCTTCCATCAGCTTCATGATCCAGTTACCTTTATTGGAGCTTTCGCCGCTGTATGGAGGGTTGCCCATCACCACCATCACGGGGGTATCGCGTTTGATGTGGTTGGCTTCATTGGCTTCTGAGCTTAACCAACTTGAAAACAATGTGCCCGTGTCGGGATGATGTTCTTCTAGAGAGTTGGTGAGGTAAATGTTAAGGCGTTGGTCTTTGGATGCTTGGAAACCTGTTTCGCGCAGCAACAAATCCAGCTTCAAATGCGCCATGGCATAGGATGCCATCAGCAGCTCAAAACCATTGAGGCGCGGAATCAAATGCTCATCCACATATCCGCTCCATGCACCCTGCATGGCTTTGAATTTGCCGTTGTAAATAAACTTCACGACTTCAGCGAGGAAAGTGCCTGTACCGGTGGCAGGGTCTAGCACTTGCACACGATGCACTTCTTTTTCAACTTCTA
>JAJFLD010000095.1 GCA_021772875.1 Ghiorsea sp.
ATAGCACCGATGAGGGTGAAGCTTGCGAGATTACGAGAGAGAAATTGCCATGGCATGGGTGCATCCTGCATATAAATGTAAAGGCTCGCAAATCCAGCTTGAATCCTTAGAAACTTTGAGGATGAATTCCACGAATGACTAAGTTATGGTACGCCTCCTTATAAAATTTAGAATCATAGAGGTCTCACATGATAACATCTTTTCATCCGCCGCAACGCACATTAATGGGCCCTGGTCCTTCGGATGTGAATCCGCGTATCTTAGAAGCCTTGAGCAGGCCAACCATTGGCCACCTTGATCCTTTGTTTGTGCAAATGATGGAAGAAATGAAAGGATTGTTGCAATACGCTTTCCAAACCAAAAATGAATTAACCATTCCTGTATCAGCACCGGGTTCGGCGGGCATGGAAACATGTTTTGTAAACCTTATCGAAGCTGGCGATACAGTGATCGTTTGCCAAAATGGTGTGTTTGGTGGACGCATGAAAGAAAATGTTGAGCGCTGTGGTGCAACGGCAATCATGGTTGAAGATGCGTGGGGTACAGCTTGTGATCCCCAAAAACTTGAAGATGCGCTCAAAGCACATCCTGAAGCTAAAATTGTTGCTTTTGTGCATGCAGAGACTTCTACGGGTGCAACTACGGATGTAAAAGCCATGTGTGATTTGGCACATCAATATGATTGTTTGACGATTGTTGATGCAGTGACTTCATTGGGTGGCACGGAATTGCGGGTTGATGATTGGGGCGTGGATGCGATTTATTCAGGCACACAAAAATGTTTATCGTGTACGCCGGGTTTATCACCTGTGTCTTTCAGCCCTGCGGCGATTGAAGTGATTAAAAATCGCAAAACAAAAGTGCAAAGCTGGTTCTTGGATTTGAATTTGGTGATGGGTTATTGGGGTCCGAGTGGTGGTGCAGGTGCAAAACGTGCATACCATCATACAGCACCGATTAATGCGCTTTATGGTTTGCATGAAGCTTTGGTTTTATTGCAAGATGAAGGGCTTGAAAATGCTTGGGCGCGTCATGCTAAACATCACAATGCTTTGCGTGCTGGCCTTGAAGCTATGGGGCTCACTTTTGTGGTGCCAGTGGCGCAACGTTTACCACAATTGAATGCCGTATCGATTCCTGAAGGTGTGGATGATGCACAAGTGCGTGGTTTGTTGTTGCAAGATTACAACTTGGAAATTGGTGCAGGTCTTGGTGTGATGGCTGGCAAAGTATGGCGCATTGGTTTGATGGGTTATGCATGTCGCAAAGATAATGTCTTAAAATGTGTAACGGCTTTGGATGATGTGTTGGGCAGATTGGGTGCGCCAGTGAATCATGGTGTGGCAGTGGCAGCAGCGTTGGCAAGCTACGGCGAAAAATAATGGCTGCTTTATTAAAAACACCATTGTTTGCTGAACATGTGGCTCTCGGCGGTAAAATTGTGCCGTTTGCAGGTTATGAATTGCCTGTGCAATACCCAGATGGGGCTTTGAAAGAATATACAGCAGTGCGCGAAGGCGAGGCCGGTATTTTTGATATTACCCATATGGGACAAGTGCGGGTGACGGGTGTTGATAGCTTAAAATTTCTGCAATGTGTAACCACCAATGATGTTGCGGCGTTGGTTGATGGTCAGGTGCAATATTCTGCTTTGCTGAATGCACAAGGCACATTTATTGATGATATCACCACCTATAAAATCAATGAGACAGCATATTATTTGTGTATCAATGCTGCCAATCGCCATAAAGATGTGGCGCATTTGCAAGCACAGGCGGCCAATTTTGATGTGGTGGTATCGGATGAATCTGATGCAACAACGTTATTGGCATTGCAAGGTGCAAAAGCACAAGCAGCACTGCAAGATTTGGTGGATACAGACTTAGAAAACATTGGTTATTACAAGTTTGCCGAAGTGAAAGTGTTGGGTGTGGCAGGTATTGTGTCGCGCACAGGATATACAGGCGAAGATGGTTTTGAGATTTATATTCCCAATGCAATTGCCGTTGATGTTTGGAAGGCTTTGTTAAGCCATGGTGCAGTGCCGATAGGTTTGGCAGCGCGTGATATGTTGCGCACAGAAATGGGTTATGCCCTTTATGGCCATGAGATTTCAGATGAGGTGACCCCTGTTGAAGCCAAGCTGATGTGGATTACCAAGTTAGGTAAAGATGATTTTATTGGCAAAGCGGCAGTGGAAACACGCAAAGCTGAAGGTGCACAAAAACGATTGATTGCTTTAAAACTTACTGGCCGTGGCATTCCACGCGAACATTATAAGGTGTTTGTTGATGGTGAAGAAAGTGGTGAAATCACTTCTGGTATGCACTCGCCACTTGCAGGTGGTGGTGTTGCTTTGGCCTATGTGAAACCAGAACATGTGACAGAAGGGCAATTAAGTGTTGAAATTCGTGGTAAGCTTGTTGCAGCAGAGCGAACCACTACGCCATTTGTGCGTAGTAATGTTAGAAAAGTATAGGATGTGAATATGTCGATACCAGCAGGTTTAAAATACAGTAAAGATCATGAATGGGTGCGTATTGAAGGTGATACAGCAACTTTTGGCATTTCCGATCATGCCCAAGAAGCATTGGGTGATATCGTGTTTGTTGAATTGCCAGAAGTTGGCCGTGAAATAACAGCTGGAGATGCTTATGCCGTGGTAGAATCGGTAAAAGCGGTGTCTGATGTTTATGCACCTGTCTCTGTTTAAGTGATTGAATTCAATGAAGGGCTTGAAGCAGAGCCAGAAAAAGTAAACACAGAAGCTTATGGCGCAGGCTGGATTGTGAAAGTGAAAGTTGCAGCCGATGTTGATACATCACATTTGATGAATGATGATGAGTACAATACATTTTTAGAAGAATAAACATTTTAACATGATTTTTTTAATACCAAGGGTGCGTTATGTATCCTTGGTATTGTTTTTTTTGAGGCAGACCGATGAGATATTTACCCCACACTGATACCGATAGACAAGCGATGCTTAAAGCCATTGGCGTCAAAGATTTCAAAGCGCTTTTTGCGGATATTCCAAGTGAATTTCATGTGCAGCAAGGCAGCTTTGATATGCCAGATGGTTTATCAGAAGCAGGTATTGTGCGCAAATTTACCAAAGCAGCGGAAAAGAATCGCCATGCAGGTAATACGCGCTGTTTCCTTGGCGGCGGCACCTATTACCATTTTGTACCTGCCGTGGTTGATTATGTAATTTCACGTGGTGAATTCCTGACAGCCTATACCCCATACCAACCTGAAATTGCCCAAGGCACATTACAAGCTTTGTTTGAATACCAAACCATGATGGCGCGGTTAACAGGCATGGAAGTGTCCAATGCTTCGATGTATGAAGCGGCCACGGCCACTGCTGAAGCAGCCTTGATGGCGCGGCGCGTGACCCGCAAAACACGGGTGGTGGTTGCAGGTTCGGTGAATCCACGTTATCGGACAGTGACAAAGAATTATTTATCGCGCCTTGATGGTGAATACTTGGAAGTGGGTATTGGCGCTAAAGATGGTCAGTTTGGCACGGATTTGACAGCAGTGATTGCAGCCATCAACAGCGAAACGGCCTGTGTGATTGTGCAATATCCTGATTTTTACGGCACGGTATACGATTTAGCCCCTTTGCGTGCAGCTTGTGATGAACACAAATGTTTGATGGTGGTGGCTTTTTCTGATGCCAGTGCTTTTGGTTTGATTGAATCACCAGGTGCTTATGGTGCTGATATTGTGGTCGGTTCTGGGCAGGCTTTGGGTGTGCCTATGGCTTTTGGTGGGCCACATTTGGGTGTGTTTACCTGCAAACAAAAGTATTTACGCCAAATGCCAGGTCGTGTGTGCGGCTTGACTGAAGATGCAGATGGCAAACGTGGTTTTGTATTAACCCTTTCTACGCGTGAGCAGCATATTCGCCGCGATAAAGCCACATCGAACATTTGCACCAACCAAGGTTTGATGTGCACAGCCGCTGCAACTTATATGGCATTGATGGGCGATGCAGGGCTAGAAACAGTGGCCCAACATTCAGCTGCAGCATTGCAATCGTTGGTATCGCAATTGCCTAAAAGTGTGACAGCTGCAAGTGGCGCGCATTACAATGAAACGGTGTTGAGCTTTGAGAGCCAAGCAAAACGTGATGCTTTTATGGCTGAAGCGAGAAAGGCGGATATTTTTGCAGGCATTCCATTAGAGAAAATGGATAAAACCTATGAACCCAAACATTTGCTTGTGGCAACCACAGAAATGATCGATGAGGCTGATATCACCGACTACCTTGCGGCTTTGGAGGTGACGTTATGAGTACAACGACTTATTCGGGTGTATCAGGTATTCAGCATGAAGAACCACTTTTGTTTGAACATGCCCATGAAGCACCTGAATCCATCAATCTCCCTGGTGTGCAGGGCGAAGTTTCTACAGCATTAACAGCCTTTAAACGTAAAACACCAGCCAATATCCCGGGGCTTTCTGAGCCTGAAACTGTGCGCCATTTTGTGCGTTTGTCGCAGTGGAATCACTGCATTGAAACTGGCTTTTATCCGCTTGGTTCATGCACCATGAAATACAACCCAAGGGTGAATGAGCAAATCGCACGCTTGCCGGGGCTTGCCGCGATTCATCCTGAGCAGCCTGATGATAGTGTGCAAGGTGCCTTGGAATTGTTGTATGAGTTGCAAACATGGTTGGCTGAAATTTCAGGTTTTAAAGATGTGACTTTGCAACCAGCCGCTGGTGCACATGGTGAGTTGGTGGGGCTGATGATGATTCGCGCTTGCTTGGATGCACGTGGTGATACTGAGCGTCGCACAGTGTTGGTGCCCGATTCAGCACACGGCACCAACCCAGCATCGGCAGCATTGTGTGGCATGCATACGGTTGAACTCAAATCGGGTGCCGATGGGCGCATTGATTTGGATGAGCTGAAAGCACATTTGAATGATGGTACAGCAGCTTTGATGATGACCAACCCCAACACTGCGGGCATGTTTGAATCAGATGTGAAAGAGATTTGTGATTTGGTGCATGATGCTGGCGGTTTGGTGTATGGCGATGGTGCAAACTTAAATGCTTTGGTGGGTGTGGCCCGCCCTGGTGATATGGGTTTGGATTGTTTGCATATCAATGTGCATAAAACATTCTCAACTCCACATGGTGGCGGTGGCCCGGGCGCTGGTCCTGTGGCAGTAAATGAAACACTTGCACCTTATTTGCCAGTGCCGCGTATTGTTAAAGATGGTGATAACTACCATATCCAAACTGAAGCCAAAGATTCGATTGGTTCGGTGTTAAGCACAGTAGGCCAATCAGGTGTGTATATGCGTGCCAATGCTTATATTTCAGCATTTGGTAAAAATCATATCCATCAAATTGCTCAAGATGCAGTGTTAAATGCCAACTATATTTTGAGCCGTCTCAAAGATGTTTATCACGTACCGTTTAAAGGTTATTGTAAACATGAATGTTTGCTCACCGATGAGATTCAAAATAAACATGGCGTTAAAACTTTGGATATTGCGAAACGCCTCATTGATTTGGGTTTTCATCCCATGACAGTGTATTTCCCATTGATTGTACATGGTGCGATGTTAATCGAACCCACAGAAACAGAATCCAAAGAGACCTTGGATGCGTTCTGTGATGCCATGCTCGAAATCGCCGCCCAGTGTGAAAGCGGAGATACGCAAGTGCTGCATGATGCGCCCTTAAAATCCATCCGCCGCCGTTTGGATGAAACCAAAGCTGCACGTAATCCTGTGTTGGTTTGGCAGGGCTAATAAGCCCTCGAAAAATGCTTTGAAATTATTGATTATTTAATAGGGAAGGGGGTAAGCATTGGATTATTTTTCATTGCGCTTCCTCTTTATGCATGACTTTTCTACGGTGATGCTTCATGTTCATTTTTTAGGCAGCCAAAAAACGAACCAAAAAAGGCTGCCCTATATAGCTGCGTATCTCCTGCGCTTACAATCATAAAAAGGGCGCGTGTTACTGCGCTCTTCCTTTTGATGATTGTAAGCTTCGGCGCAGCTATAGCAGGGTGAGGTTG
>JAJFLD010000096.1 GCA_021772875.1 Ghiorsea sp.
CAGTGGCAACAACGCCTCAAACAAAGGCCGGATATATGTACGCAACTTTCCTTTGCTGCCAACCAACCTCTACCCTTGCAATGCGGGACGGACCATATATGAGTCTGAAATTTATATCTCGTCCATAATAAGGGGATGTTGATACAAATGGATGAACAACGGATACAGACAGTTGCAGATATTGCTTTATTTTTAAGAAACACGATAAATGCCTAATGGTTTCACATGGCATCATAGCTTCTCTATATTACATCACATCGTTTGATATTATCCAAAAGATAAACATTGACGGTTGTTCGGTGCCCGTTTGGGTACTATGATTCGAGAATGAATACAAATGACCACGAATATTTGGCTAAACTTCAAAATTATTATGCAATGCATCGTATTATCCCTTCTCACAATGGCATTGCTGATTTAATAGGCATGTCAAAACGGGGAGCGGCTAAATTTGTAGAACGTATGGTGTTTGCAGGTTACTTGGGCAAAGCTCCTGATGGCAGAGCTGTGCCTGAGAACAATTTCTTTGCCCGCTCTATTGTTGGCGTGGTTCCCGCTGGTTTGGCAAGCCCTGCTGCTGAGCTGATGGGCGACTCAATCAGTATTGATGAGTATCTAGTAAAAAACCCATCTTCAACTGTATTGGTTGAAGTGAATGGTGAATCTATGATCAATGCTGGCATTAACCATGGAGATATCCTTGTTGTTGAACGCAATGCTAACCCTAAAGTGAATGAAATCGTGGTTGCTATGATTGATGGTGAATTCACTATCAAATACTTACGTAGAGATGATCTAGGCCTTTATTTAGAACCAGCGAATGATGCGTTCCCCATCATTCGCCCTGAATCAACTTTAGAAGTCTATGGTGAAATGGTTGGCCTATTCCGTAATAGGAAATGAAACAAACTCAAAAAACAACACTTGTTTTACTGCGTCAAATTTAAATTAAGTCGGCACTGTTGTTCCAGCCGTACTTGCTGTGTTCCTAAGAATTACCTTTATTTAAAACATCTTGCAACAGTCTTATTTGTATGCGCTTCATACAGAGTGTTAAATAAAGCTTATAAGCTCTCTTTCCAACCTTACAACATGCCTGCCCTTTTAATACGCCAGTAGTTTTGCAGCAGGTGGGTTGGAAGTTCTTCTGGGGTACCGTCCATGCTGATCATACGCATATAGTTCATTTTTTCGATTTGGCTGCGACGTTGCTGAAGAAACTCAGTAGCACCCGCCTTACGCAATACCGAGGCCATATCGTGAACTGGCTCTTGCAAGGCCTGATCAAGTGCAACTTCATGTAAATCGGCAATCATCACCAGGTGGCGCGATTGTAACATCAGAGCAGCACGAGTAAGTTCCTCAGGCATGTCATCACGGGTATTGGTAATCAATACAACCAGTGATCGACGCTGCTGGCGCTGCAACAGTTCGCGTGCTGCCGTAATGTAATCCGGAGCATCACTGCTGCATGGCAGATCATGTACGGCATGCAGCAGCCCATTCCATTCTTGCCTGCCTTTTTTTGGAGGAATCCAGTGGCTTTTCGCTGCAAAACTCAGCAACCCTAGACAATCTCCCTGATGCAGTGCCACCCAAGCAAGCAGCAGTGCAGCATTAAGTGCATGATCAAAATGACTCACGCCATTATCAATGGCGCGCATGCCTCGGCCTGCATCAAGCAGAATCACGACATGCTGATTGCTCTCCTCATGAAACTCTTTGGCAATAGGGAGCCGATAACGGGAAGTAGCCTTCCAATCAATGTTGCGCAGACTGTCTCCAATGCGAAAGTCACGCAGTTGTAGAAATTCGGTACCCGCCCCGCGTCGAGGTTGAAGATGTACGCCCGGCAGCAGCTGTCGTTGATCGGAATTGATTGCCAATGCTTGAAGCAGTGAGATAAAATCAGGATAGACGCTGCTAATAGATATTTGACGATAACGAAAGACCCGACGCCAGAATCCCCAAGGTGATGATAATTGCAGTTCCGTGTTTTCAAAGCGAAGTTCACCCCGGCGCAAGGCTCGTAGCTGATAGCTGTAATCACCACTGCCATCTAACTGTATCGGTAGCCCTTTGGCCTCCACTTCCTGCGTTGGATGAAGATCGAACAACTGTCCGCATACGTGACCATCAAGAGACAAATGGATAGTCGTCCATTGATTTTGTGATAATCGTTCTGGCAATTTTCGCTTTATCGTCAGCGATGGTATCGCTCCAGCAAAAATAAAATCAAAGGCTACAACTCCAAACAGCAGCGCTAAAGCAGCCAACCACAACCCGACTGCCATGCCATGCCATGCATCACTTCCCAAGATAGGCAGAAAAGCCAGTGGTAACAACAACCCTACCCCAAATAGCAACTGCCGAGATGGGGTGCGTGAGATGAGTAGCATCGTCGTATCCTCACGCATAAGATGGCACGACTATCGAAAAATGCTTCATTGCCGTGGTGCCTCTACCTGCTGTAGCAATGCATCAATGAGCATGGTCGCATCAATACCATCAATACGTGATTCTGCGGCTGGTTCGATGCGATGTACCAGTGCCACCAAAGCCACAGCTTTTACATCATCCGGAGTAATAAAACCACGCCCATGCATCATAGCTCTTGCTTTGGCGAGCGTAAGTATGGCAATCGCCCCACGCGGCCCTGCACCGCGATTAATACCAGGAAAATCACGTGTGGCACGGTTAATGCGCACCGCATAATCTCTAACCACAGGATCAACTCCCACCTTCATTGCCAGTTTCTGCAACGACACAATAAGCTCAATACCTGCCACCTGATGCACATCATCCAACTGCAAAGTACCACCTCCTGCCGCAGCAAAAAGTGCAATTTTTTGTTCTTCTTCTTCATCAGGGTATTCCATGCTAATCTTGAGTAGGAAGCGATCCAACTCGGCCTCTGGTAATGGATAAGTGCCCTCATGTTCGATAGGGTTCTGTGTTGCCAACACTAAAAAAGGTTGTGGCAGAAGATGAGTCTTCCCATCAATAGTCACCTGCCGCTCTTGCATCACTTCAAGCAGTGCAGCCTGCGTTTTGGCTGGAGCACGATTGATTTCATCTGCAAGAAAAAGGTGGGTGAATATCGGCCCTTTACGCACTACAAAATTTTGTTTCTGCATATCAAACAGTGCATGGCCAGTGATATCCGACGGCATCAGATCGGGGGTAAACTGTACTCGGGCAAAGTTGCCACCGAAACACTGCGCCAATGCACGAGCCAGTAAGGTTTTACCTAACCCCGGTACCCCTTCAATAAGTACGTGCCCTCCAGCCACCAACGCGCATAACACAAGCTCCACCGCCTGATGTTGTCCAATAACCACCTTAGCCACCTCATGCCGAATTGATTCCAATGCTCTGGTCGCTTGTTTCACCTGATTTTCGCTTATCACCTCTGTCATGGTTGCTCCGCCTTTTGTGTGTTTTTTGATTGACTTATTTTCAGCACTGATGCCTATAAAGCTGCCCCACGCCTGTAATTCTTTCGCTCTCATCAAGTTTTGATGGCTCCTGATCCAATGCTGCAGCCAGTTGCACAAAGGCTTTTTCATTTTTCAATGCCGCCGCTAGCATACGTTCTGCTGTTTCTTTACCACCAGCAATCTCAGTTATTTTTTGCAATAACGTTGTTTTATCTTTTACCGCGGCCAACTGACACAATAAGCTTTGTCCATAACCACGACGCCACAACTGATAAGAGCAGGCTTCAATGTGTTCCAACCATGCTCGTCGTTCAGTCGAGGGCGATGGTAACAGCGGACCAAATCGTTGCTGTCCATACCAACCCCAAAGTAGTAACCAGAGCAACATTGACAGCATCAACTCGGGCATGTGTTGCCACAAAACATCCAGCAGGCTCGGGTACTCTTCCAGTTGTAAGCGCCACAATGGACCATCGCCGACCAGTTGTGCAAGAAGCCAACCATGATCATAAAGAGTGATTTCATGATTGCGCCAAAAAAGAAGACTCGTCACCACGTCAATACGTCCTCTCCCCTGTACTCTACCGACCCATTTCAGGCCATTTCCATTTGAAAGCTTCAATGACCACTGATTATCCTCAACACTAAGAAAATAATCATCATTTATGCTAAAACGAGCGCTACTACCATCAGTCAGTGGGTAGCGCATTAGCTTGCCTATACTCTTATCAGCATGTGTCTGTTGTGTAGGCAGCATATAAGGCATAATCTCACTGTCCCACGGCATTTCACTCTCTGCTTCTGATGGAGAAAATTCATAATCGTTTTGTGGCACACAAACGGATGGCGTCGATTCAGGAAAAGATTTTTTCGTCTTCACTGCCAGCGCTTGAAGCAGAGGGCCATCAGGTGTAATGACACCCTGAGTGTTGCTCATAGTGACCAGCAGATGGCCTCCGCTTTCCACCCAATGAAACAGATCTTCAACATTTTTTTCATTGAGCAGCTCCTGATTGGCATCCAGAAACAATAAACCATCGGCAGGAGGTAGCTCATATAACTGCTGCAACTCACTGCTATCTACAGTTTCAATGCCATGGCGTTTCAACCAGATACGCGCCACCATAAACTCATCCAACCTAGCCTCTGCGCTGTAACCCAAGTCTGTGCGCTTCTGCTCCCACTTCAGTAGATAGACCATTACTACACCAGCAAGCAAGAGGAATACAACTAAGCTAAAACCTATGGTGCGATAACGTTCACGCAACATCTGCAACCACCTCTGGATGAACAATATGTTGCTGCCATGAATGGCATAGTGCTGCAATCATTGCCACATCAAGCTCTGCTCCGCCATAAGCAACTGCCAGCCAACTTTGTATCAATTGGCGAAAATATTCACGGTCTTCCATTGATAGGTGTTGATTGGCAAAGAGCAGGCATTCATATTCACTACAACCTGGGGGCAGTACTGTATCCAGATGTTCATAAAGTTTTGATAAGGCACCACGATAAAGCAGCGCCAATGCCTCCCTTTGTTGACCTTGCTGTAACAGGCTTAGTGCCTCTTGATCAACACCAGCCCATACTGGCTTGGTTGACACATGATTTTCAGCATTGATGGTTGTCTTTTCAAGTATGGTACTTGAAGCCATGGGTATCACCACACCACGTATCCACTTGCCTATTTTATGACGATAACGCCAAAGTACGATGGCAACAAATGAAAGGAAAACCCCAAGGGCTAGCCAGCGAAAATAAGGAAAGAAAACTTCTACAAGCCAATAATACCAACTATGATCTTTCTCCAAATCAGGTTCGCTTGTAAACCATTGCTTCAATGCGACTGGGTACTTAAAGTTTACAACGCTGTGTACAGGCTCACTGCTCTCGATTGCATCAATTTCCTCCGCTACTGTATAACGATCTAGTGGCAAAGCTGAGGCATATATATCATTACTTCCCAACAGGATTAAGGCTGGTAGAAGCAATGTTAGCAACACCTGTGTCGGTAACTTCCAGCTGCTACGAAGATGGCGAAAGGCAATCTCGATATCCCAGCCCTCTAAATCCATACGCCGATTGAGGTAGAGCGAAAAACCGCTAGCTACATAAAACGGAGTGATGATTGCTAGTGCTAGATAATAATAGATAACCTGAAATGTCTCTTGCCAGCCTTGCCCCTCTTCCATCACTTTTTGCAATGCTTCCTCCCAGTTAAAACTCATGATTGCGGGATCAAGCAGCTGTGGCATAAAGATCATCAAATAAGTGAGCACGCCTGCAATATGTGCGCTAACAATAGTTAGCCAGTGAGCGGCATTAACTGCTCCGGTCCTGTGCAGCTGAAATACGCGTTGTCGATGCGTTTTGCGATCTGGCTGCTCAAGCATAGCAACCGGCGCATCCATGGAGCGGGCAAGATTAAAGCGGAAAATAGTCAAGGCATAGATAATTTCTAACCAAGATATCTCTCGCATTGCTTGCCAGACTTCGGAAGTTTTACATTTTTCATCAAAGGCTAAGCGACTGAGCATGAATAAAATGGGTCGTTCCCATAAGGGTAAAAGCCACCAAAAGATAAGGGTGACCCATAACGGATCACGCAGCAAAAGGCCAAGCAGCAACAATGCTGGCAAGGTGAAAACTAACCACGTTTTTATCAATGGCCAAAACCAGTATCTTGCCATGACCATACCCTGATCCAATGCCTCCCAATGGCTGCGAGGACGCAATGCCAACAATAGTTGATTCGGCCTCATAAACGCTTTCGTCCTGCCAAGATAAGATAAAGAGCCACACCGATCCAAGCCAATGTGCCAACAGCATATTTCACCGCATAGGGAAGCATCTCCGAACCAGACCAAAAGGCTTCCAATAAAGCCGCGAGCACCAACATACAGGCTGCGCCACCAGCCAATAGAATCGCTTCGGCAGCTGCCTGACGTAATGCATCAAATCTTCGTTGCTGGCCTGGAGCAAGAAGTCCATATCCCATCAACAGCCCCGCACCACCAGAGATGATGATAGCAGTAACCTCAAAAGCGCTGTGGGTGATCACAAAGGCAAAAAAGGGAATGGTTAAGCCATTCTGTACGATATGTGCCGAGGCAACACCAAAAAAAATACCGTTAAACATCAAGTAGAAAACCGAACCTATACCGAAGGCAATACCACCAGCAAACACCTGAAAAGAGATGCCAATGTTATGCATAATGTAATAACCAAACATCGACAAATCACCAGTGAAATTCCGCTGCTGGTTCTCTGGAGTATGCATTTTAGCGATGTTATCCAACTCTTCATGACTCAGAATGGTTAAAGCCATCATGGGGTCGGACAGCGTCCACAACATGATCACAAGTGCAGGGAGCAAAAATAGAAGTGTTGAGAGTAACATCCAGCGCCAATGTCGACGCACTGCTTGAGGAAAAAGTTGTAACAAAAAGCGGCTCGGTAGTTGTCGCCACTCTGGTCGCCGTTGGTAGAGCAACTGATGACCTGCCAGCGCAGCCCCTTCAAGCTTAACAATCAAAGCATCACCATAACCACGCTGTCTTGCCAGTGCCAGATGTTGACAGATACGTCGATAGAGATGAAAAAAACGCGTCAGTTCGGGTTGACTGGCATCATCTTGCTCAACCTTAGCTAACAAAAGCTGATACTCTTGCCAAAATTGCTGGTTTTCCTGTTCAAAACGGTGGGGATTCATCAGCCTCCCCCCTGTTTTAAGTAAAGCACAACACGAGCCAGTCTTTGTTCCGCTTCTGCTGCCGTGAGCTGCTCATCACCCAATAGAGCCGCCAATTCCTGTGATCTTTGCTCACCAAGCAGATGGCGTCGCTCGGCCCAGTTAAAAATACTACGTCTTTCTTCCAGTTCTGGTTGACTGGTTAGACGCAGAGGTGTCAACGCAATTTCCTGCTCTTGGGAGGGAATGGCTATTGGCGGTAGATGTTCAACCATGGTACCTGCTGCCAAATCACCCAAACGGCGAAAGTCCGCTGTGAAACACATACTCATAAGTCCTGCCAAGTAAAAAAATGGTAACATATCAACTATGCGTAGCAGGTTGCGAATCAGTGATGCAGGCAAGGTAATCGGCGTCCCATTGTCGTGAATCACCCTTATCCGCATCGACTTTTTCCCCGGTGTTGCCCCGCCTCGCCACACTTCAAAGAACACTGGATAGAGCCAATTCAACAAGAATAGATAAATCAATATCATGGCGCTGGCATATCCCTCCAACAAAATTGCAATCGGAATGGCAAACGTTGCAAACAGTGCTGCACGAATAAACAGGTCGATACAGAAAGCCAGAGCCCGCACCACTACCCCAGCAGGGCGCAATGCCAGCACCACACCCTCAGGTGTTTCGATATAGCGCAGATTATCAAGCAATAATGTTGTCACACATCCGTAGCTGCAATGCCGAAAATATCACGGTAAAGAATACCCATGATCATATAAAGCATAGGTAAGGTCCAAATCAGCCCAATCCCGAATGGCAACATACTGAGTAGCATCAGCAAACCCATAACAAACATCAGACCAAAAATCTTAAACCAACTGTGGCTTATCGCCCGCCGTGAGGCCTCCAGTGACCCCCATATGCCTAGCTGTCGATTTGCCTTCAATGCCAATGCCAGCATGTAAGCAACCATGAGGTAAATACCTGGAATGATAAGCAATATCAAACCAATCATAATCATAAGGTAATAAACTATTTGTAGCAATCCAAGTTGTCCTATTTTGGGAAAATAAGAAAATATATCGCCTGTTTTCACCGGCATATCGGCAGAGACACGCGCGCAATAGAGTGTCAGTCCAGCGACAATAGGTGCAATAAGAAAATACTGCAGCGGTATTGCCAGCAGGTATAAAACCATGCCCAAAGTAGTATTAACGTTGCCTCCGACAAGCCCCATGAACAAAGCAACACCTTGCGAAGCAACGATTAAAGCAAGGATACCAAGCCAAAGTGCGCCCTTATGTCCTGATATGAGTTGCCACGCCTCGGAAATCGTTTCACCAATATTAATCACATAGTTGCCATCCATCCCTCCTTCGAG
>JAJFLD010000097.1 GCA_021772875.1 Ghiorsea sp.
TAACTTTTATCCTGTGAAATCGAGATTCTATGGTCATCGGTTAATTGTTCTAAAGTGTTATCTTGTAAGCGGTAAATGCGTGTATCACCAACATGAAACATATGCGCGGTGGTTGATTTAATCACCATAGCACTAAAGGTGCAGACATAACCCCTATCTTTTTCTTCATAACAATATTGGCTTTGGCGCGTTTGTGCATGTAACCATGAGTTGCTGGCGAGAATCACACGCTCACCAGATTTTTTTACCGACCAAGCATCTGAAGTGTTATAATAATCATCCAAAAAATCGACAACTGCTGATTCACTGGCCACCTGACTCACATCACTGCTGCTAATGCCATCGGCCAAAGCAATGCAAATGCCCTTAGAACTTAACAGTGGTTCTTTGGGGATACAAACACCATGAAAATCCTGATTGATGTCCTTGCGACCTTTATCAGAATGTTGACCTACTGTTATCTTTAATAGACTGGACATTTGTTTATGATGAAAGCATCTCTGCGCCATAAAGAAGCAGAGATGCTTTACCCCTCAAAATATATTAGGCGTTACGTTTTGGTGAAGTTCTTACATGTGTACTATACAAAGTAAGCCCAGTTAGAGATAGACCACCCACTAAGTTGCCCAAAGCTGTTGGGATTTCATTCCAAAGCATATAATCCATGAATGAAAAATCGCCACCCATCATCATTGCCGATGGGAACAAAAACATATTTACAACTGAATGCTCAAACCCCATAAAGAAGAAAAGCATGATGGGCATCCACATCGCCACAACTTTACCTGTTACGGAAGTTGAAACCATTGCACCCACCACACCCAAAGATACCATCCAGTTACACAACATACCACGCACAAAAATGGTTAACCAACCCGAACCACCATGTTCGGCATAACCCAATGTCCGCAACTCACCAATATGGGCAATTTTTTGCCCCACAGCACCCGGCTCTACAGAAAATGCAAAAGTGAATACGATTGCCATCATAAAAGCAGTGGTCACAGCGCCTGCAAAGTTACCAATAAAAACCAAGCCCCAGTTTCTTAAAACACCATTGATGGTTACACCCGGTCGTTTATCAAGCCATGCCAATGGTGATAATACAAATACACCTGTAAGCAAATCAAAACCCATCAAATAAAGAATACAAAATCCAACAGGGAATAAAACTGCGCCTAATATTGCCGATCCTGTCGTGACCGCAACAGTAATGGCAAACACTGCCGCAAGCCCCAATATTGCCCCCGCCATAAAGGCACGAATTAAGGTATCTTTGGTTGACATGAAAATCTTGGATTCACCAGCATCCACCATCTTGGTGACAAACTCTGAAGGTGCTAAATAGGACATAATATTTTCTTCCTCTCTTTTGAATTTTTTAACCGCAACAAAGACATGCGGCAACATCATGACCAAGTATAAGCAATTGATATTCCACCTGAAAAACCCAAAGAACTGGCGAATCAACAAGACTGAAAACGAATTTATGGTAAAATATTAGGCGCAAACATCCCAATAATTAGGCAAAAAATAAAATGAGCTTGCATAAGTCTGTGCCCATAAAGCGAAAAGTACTTTTGATATACTATGCTCATTTTTTTAGACATGCTTGGCTCAACAAAGGAGGAAATGATGCAACAATGGTTAGAAGACAAGCTGTATCGCATACAAATTGTTGTATTGATGGCATTTGCTCCAACAAAACTTTTCAACAAACTCAATCAACTTGATTGGTATCAAAATACCTTACACCAATGGGTAAACCAACATCATTTTAAGCCCAATATACATATTTTAGAAGCAGGATGTGAAACGGGTTCTTTGTGTGAGTTTTTGGCTGAAAGTGGCCATATGGTCACTGGCATCGATCTTTCGGCAAAGATGATTCAGCAAGCAGAACAGCTCAAACATCAAGATATCAATTATCAGATAAGCAGCGTTCACCACTTGCCCTTTAAAAATGAAACATTTGATGCCGTTATCTCTGCATCCTTGCTCAATATTATTCCGAATCAACAACAAGCTATTGATGAAATGTTTCGGGTCTGCAAAAAAGGTGGCACCGTAAGTATACTCGCACCTATTCAAGGTTTTGATACCCATGATTTAGAGCGTCTCAGCTCATCATTGGCTATCCATAAATTTTCCAAAGCTGCCTTAAAAACGTGGTGGCAATTCCCACCCAAAATGAACCCCACATTTATAACAACGCTACTCAAACAAGCAGGCCTTCACACAGCAGCGCCAGTGCAATACCTTAACGGCATGGTTGCATCTGTTTCTGGTGTGAAACCAAGCTAATCAACAATCTTCAAAAGGTATGTTTATCTACCCATAAAAAAGGCGCAGCCCAAAAGCCACGCCTTTTCCAATAATCACATCATCTTGATTACTGCATATCTTCTTCAGGGTTTGAACTGATTTGATGAATGGCCAAATCTGCACCCATGTATTCATCTTCTTCAGACAAGCGAATCCCTACGATTGCTTTGATGATGCCATACACAGCAAACCCACCAACTACTGCAATACCAACACCAGCTAATGTGCCAACAAGTTGTGCCATAAAGGTTACACCACCTGCACCACCCAAAGCAGTAGAACCAAAAATGCCTGCTGCAATACCGCCCCATGCACCACAAACACCATGCAAAGGAATCACACCCAAAACATCATCAATTTTTAACTTGTTTTGCATGAAGGTGAAGCCATAAACAAAAGTCACACCTGCAACAATTCCAACCGCCAAAGCACCCATAGGATGCATCACATCAGAGCCTGCACACACTGCAACCAAACCTGCAAGTGCACCATTGTGCACAAAGCCTGGGTCATTTTTCCCTGCCACAAGGGCAGCAAGTAAACCACCTACCATGGCAAGCAATGAATTCATCGCCACCAAACCCGATGCCCCATCTGCCGTGCCTGCACTCATCACATTAAAACCAAACCAACCCACACATAAAACCCATGAACCCAAAGCCAAAAATGGGATATTTGAAGGTAGTATGGCATTGACCTGCCCTGATTTGGTATAACGTCCCAAACGTGGCCCCAACGTCAACACTGCCCCAAGGGCTAAAAATCCACCCATGGCATGCACCACCACAGAGCCTGCAAAGTCATGGAAAGGTGCGCCAAAAGAAGACGCTAACCAGGCTTGAAAACCAAAATTACTGTTCCAAATCAAACCCTCATAAAAAGGGTAAATCAGCCCCACCAAAATCACTGTAGCCAATACATTTGGCCAAAAGCGAATACGCTCTGTAATACCACCTGAAATAATGGCTGGAATGGCTGCGGCAAAAGTTAATAAAAAGAAGAAATGCACCATTTTATAACCATTGATGCCGCCTTCCATGATATTCAATTCTGAAACGGGGGCAAAAAAGTTAATGCCATAAGCCACTGAAAAACCAATGAAAAAATAGGCAATGGTTGAGAAACCAAAATCTGTAATGACCCGAATCAGGGCATTCACCTGATTCTTTTTACGAACAGTACCAACCTCTAAAAAAGCAAAACCTGCATGCATGGCAAGCACCATGGCTGCACCTACCGTAAGAAAAAAAACATCCATTTTTATCTTCTCCTTAACTCAACGCGTCGGCATCTTTTTCGCCAGTACGAATGCGTACAACACGTTCAACATCCGTGACAAAAATTTTACCATCGCCAATTTTTCCCGTGCTTGCTGCCTGAATAATCGCCTCAATCACAGCATCCACTTGTTCATCATTGACAACTGCTGATACGCTTGTTTTAGGCACAAAATCAACATTGTATTCAGCTCCTCGGTATAATTCGGTATGTCCTTTTTGACGGCCGTGCCCACGAATTTCAGTTACGCTCATGCCTGAAACACCAATCTCAATCAACGCGTCTTTAACCTCATCAAGCTTAAATGGTTTGATTACTGCTGTGACTTGCTTCATATACCCTCCCTCTTCGTTCACATTATAAAACTACATCAAAAATTGTTTCTACAACTGCGAGACAATAGCTATGATTTTTTTTTAATGCAAAACAATGCATAAGGCACAAAAAAAGGCAGGTGATTTAATCACCTGCCTTTCTTTTTCAAAGACCCTACCCCTTCACGTCAATAAAATGGGAAGTCTCATTGATTGTTTAAATATGAATCTTAGATCATTTGATGTCTTGAGCCTATTTACTACCAAACTCTGGGTAAGCTTCAACACCACATTCACCAATATCCAAACCTTCAAACTCTTCTTCTTCAGAGACTCGGATGCCAAGTAATGCTTTGATGGCCATCCATACAACAAAACTTGTTGCAAATACCCAAACAAAAATCACACCAATACCCATCAACTGTGAACCGATTGTTGCTTCTGGATTTGTTAGACATACGGCCAACAAGCCCCAAATGCCAACCACACCATGCACAGAAATCGCACCTACTGGGTCATCAATTTTGAACAAACGATCCATATACACAATAGAGGCCACCACAATCACACCACCAATAGCACCAATCAATGTTGCCATTTCAGGTGAAGGTGTAAGTGGTTCTGCAGTAATCGATACCAAACCTGCCAAGGCGCCGTTTAATGCCATGGTCAAATCTGCTTTACCAAACCACAACCGAGCAATCAATAATGCCGCAACACAACCACCAGCTGCTGCCATATTGGTATTCACAAAGACCATCGCAGTTGCATTGGCTTCTGCGACATCAGATACTTTAAGCTCAGAACCGCCATTAAAGCCGAACCAACCCAACCACAAGATAAAAGTACCTAAAGTTGCCAAAGGAAGATTTGCACCTGGAATAGCATTCACTGAACCATCGCTACCATATTTTCCTTTACGTGCTCCTAGCAAAATCACGCCAGCCAAAGCTGCTGCGGCACCTGCCATATGAACAACGCCAGAACCCGCAAAGTCGCTAAAACCTGCTGCATCTAAGAATCCGCCACCCCATTTCCACATGCCTTGCAATGGATAGATAAAACCTGTGAACACAATAGCAAAAGCAAAGAATGCCCATAACTTCATGCGTTCTGCAACCGCACCCGACACGATAGACATCGCAGTCGCTACGAATACAACTTGGAAGAAGAAGTCAGACAATGTTGAATAATAAGGGGCTTCATCACCACCTGCCAACACCGCTGCCACATCATTATCTGCGCCTAAACCAAAGCTTAAAGCATCAGGTAAATAACCGCTTGCTGAACCACCGTACATAATATTGTAACCTACAATCATGTACATGATACAAGCAATAGAATACAGCACGATATTTTTTGTTAAAATTTCAGCTGTGTTTTTTGAACGGACAAGGCCTGCCTCCAACATAGAGAAGCCAGCTGCCATCCACATCACGAAAGCACCCATCACCAAAAAGTAGAAGGTGTCGAGTGCATATTTTGTTTGGAGAATATCTCCTGCTAATTGATCCATTGTATCATCTCCCTTAATTCAACGCGTCGGTATTTTCTTCACCAGTACGGATGCGTACAACACGCTCCACATTGGTCACGAAGATTTTACCATCGCCAATTTTTCCGCTGCTTGCAGCTTTAGATATTGCTTCAATCACAGCATCCACTTGATCTGCTGTAACAACAGTTGAAATTTCTGTCTTAGGCACAAAGTCCACATTGTATTCTGCGCCACGGTAAAGTTCGGTATGTCCTTTTTGGCGGCCATGTCCACGAATTTCGCAAACACTCATACCAGAAACACCTAGCTCAAGTAGCGCGTCTTTTACGTCATCAAGTTTAAATGG
>JAJFLD010000098.1 GCA_021772875.1 Ghiorsea sp.
CCAGCAAGCGTTTGGGCTGCCAGCAAAGCAAAAGCCACCGCCTCAACGGCTTCCACCGCCAAGCCAACTTGGGTGGTGCTTTGCAAGGTTGCAGGGCTGAAAGCATCGGCCAATTGCTGCATCACATGCCCATTCAAGGCGCCACCGCCACAAATCAACCATGCATCAGGTGTTGCGGGTAAAAAACGTACACTCTGGATAATGCTTTGCACTGTCAGGGCACAAGCAGTAGCCATTTTATCGGCATCACAAATATCTACTGACATAATTTGCTGCACAATGCCTTCACCAAAATCTTCGCGGCCTGTAGAGCGCGGTGGTATTTTTTTGAAAAAATCATGGTTTAAAAGTTGCTCGAGCAATGGTTGATACACCTGCCCTGTTGCTGCCAGCTCACCATCTTTATCGTAGCAAAAACGTGCATCTGTCATGGTTTGCATCAAAGCATCCATCACCATATTTCCCGGGCCTGTATCAAAGCCCAGCACCACACCATCTGCGCCAAGGTATGTGATATTGGCAATGCCACCGATATTCACCACGGCAACATGCTTTTCTGCTTGCGCAAACAAACGCTGATGCACAAAAGGTACGAGTGGTGCGCCTTGTCCAGCTGCTGCAATATCACGGCTGCGGAAATCAGAAACAGTGGTGATACCCGTTTTCTCGGCAATGGTAGCTGCACAACCGATTTGCAGCGTAAAAGCTGCCGAATTGTAAATGCCTTCGGGGCGATGGCGAATGGTTTGCCCGTGTGAACCAATCGCTTTGATTTGCCCAAGCGTCAAACCCGCTTGCTCAACCACTTTACAAACCGCATCGGCAAAAACAAACCCAAGCTCTCTATCCAACATGCCCATGGCATCGATTTCATCAAAGCCCGGTTGATTCAAACGCAAAATGGGTTCTTTTAATTTGTCTTGCAGTGGGAATGTTGCAAAATGGATACATTCAACATCATCGCCTGTAACCGCAACAACTGCGGCATCAATGCCATCAAGGGATGTGCCCGACATCAGACCGACATAATACGATGTTTGCTGTCCAATTTTTGCCATTTGATTCTAACCCCTCATTTGGTGCCCATGCCAAGCCAAGCATCCGAAGCCAGTGTGGTTGGCACTGTTGGCAACATATCGTGCAAATAAGCGAGTGCCAATTGCTCTTTTTCCTGCCACAAGGCCTCATCCATACGTTGTTTCATCAACATCATAGGCGCACTTCCTTTCACCATGCCTTCCCAAAATGCTGGAATTTCTTCAACAGGGAAATATTTTGTGACACTTTGAATAGATACATCTTTAAAACCAGCATCAAGTAATTCTTGTTTTAACACTTCTGGGTTTTCAAGCGATTCCACTGCCGTTTTCGGCTCAGGCAAATCAGGGTTAATCATACGCAAAGCACCAAACATCATTTGCATGGCAGGCGAATCTGCCACTGGCGCCCAGCTGCTCATCACCATACATCCACCTGGTTTTAGGGTGCGGTAAATTTCGGCTAAACCTGCCGCCCTATCGGGGAAAAACATCAGCCCAAACATAGAAATTGCAGCATCAAAATGTTCACTTTCATAAGGCAAGTTTTGTGCATCGCCATGATGCGGATAAATATTCTCTAGTTTGTTATCACTGATTTTTTGCTTAAACACATCAAGCATAGCTGCCGAAAAATCAATGGCATGCACAGATTTGACTTGATCTGCAACCATCAATGAGACAGTGCCCGGGCCACATGCCACATCCAAAAATGCTGTGTTTTCATGAAGGGTCAAACACGCCAGCGCCTCTTCTGCATACTCTGCCAACATCTGCATGGTGGTTTCAGCGTAACCTTTAGAAACCAAGTCCCAAGGCTCAGCTGTGGCCATGACATTTTGCTTTTCACTCATGATAAATCCTTACTCTCGTCTGTCTTAAAAAAAACAAGCCCTCAAAAACGATAGTTCATGGCTAAACCAACCCCGTTGTGATCAATCAGCGGAATCCATTGTGTAGTGCTGGCACGGTTTGATTCGGCCATATTTTTCTGGCCTCGCTCATAAGCAATCGAACCAAAGGTATAACCCAATGCAATCGCCACAGGATAATCACTTGCCCAATGCACGCCATTGTTCATCATTTGAAAAGACAACAATGAAATCAGTGTTACGCCTGTGGGCATAATCCAAGCCTTATCAGGATAATTTTTACTCACCACGGTTAACGTCATACTTGCGACCGCCACATGACCCGAAGGAAAAGCATCAAAGCTAGGCACATCATTCATATATTCACGTTGATTGGGAAAAAAGTCCCAACGCCCTCTGGGTGAGGTAGCGCGGTTTGGTGTTTCATGGCCTGTGATATGTTTAAGTGTTTGCGTTGCAATGGTCGTTGTAATCATGCCTTCAATAATCTGGAAACCGACGCTGTAAGCTTTATCATCTTCCATCAAGCTTCCTGTTGCCAAGAAACCCGCTGCAATGCTGGCATGTGTCCAACCATCACCTAAGAAATACAAATATGAACCCAAGGATTTGGGCAACCGCAACAAGGTTACCCCCTTATATTCAGCCACTGTATGGGTATCATCATTGCTTGAAATACCTAAGCGCCGCCCTAAGCGTTTTGACCCAGCAATCCATCTATCATCTGTAGCCAATAGCGCCGCTGTGGACAACCCTACTGTCCACCAATAAGGAATAGCTTCTTTACTAAAAACACGATCGTAAGCCACCTGATAATCCTCATAAATATACGTTGGCATATTCAAAAGCGAAGGATCCGACTCGGTAAATGCTTCAGGGAAAACCATGGTTTCATCGGCAAAAAGTGATGCTGGCGCAAGCAACATCACTAAGCTTAAAAATAGGGTTTTGGTGTATGTATTTAACTGGAATGTTTTTGTTTTATTGACCACTGTTTCTCAGCTCTCTCTTTTGTATTTTCTAATAACTCTACGACAGATTTGTTGGTAAGGTAGTCAACAATCCAGCCCAAGCCAAATGGCACATCGCCAGGATCTGTTGTTGTGTGATAAACCAGCAAAGTCTCATCACTATGCGGCACGGGTTTAAACAACCAATAACCCGTAGTTGCCACAATTGTTTCTTTAGGTTTTAGGCCTTGCCATGGCACCTTTGTCCAAGCCATACGCATGTTAGAATCTTTTTTCTCGTAAGCCAATCGCAAGCGGTATTTTTTCTCCACCCCAAAGGGTAGCCCCAACTGATAATTTACCAAAGCACCTTGAGCATTGGATTCAAGCACCTTTATCTTCTCCAGATGTGGCATAAATTCAGGTAACTTGGCATAATCTGTAATCAGTGAAAAAATAAGTGGTGCAGGTGCCTTAAAAAGCAAAAAAGCATCCACATGTTTGATATTACCTTCGCCAGAAGTTGTATGTGTGATCGTTCGCCCTTCTTCCAAACGTTTGATTTCTTTCTTACTTAACTGCCACGCTGGGTCGATGACAACTTCGGCAGATGCGCTAAGCGGCAACATCAATGCCACGGCCAGCCAACAACATTGCATAGCCTTATTTAAAACCACTGTAACACCCCTTGGCTTACTTGCTCATCTGCCCAGTTGAGATCACCCATATGGCGCTGCACCACCTCACCCGCTGCATCAAGAATAATCGTTGTTGGTAACCCGCGTATACCCAGCTTTGAAGCTTCGCGCATATCACCCATATTCAGTGGTGAATGAAGATCTTTTTCGGCATAAAAGGCAGCGGCATCGGCTTGATCACTATCCAAAGATATAACCACCACATTGACATCGCTATGTGCCTTCATCCAAGCATGCATGGCGGGTAATTCTGTACGACATGGCGGACACCAGCTTGCCCAAAAATGTAAAATCACAGGTTTTCCTTTCAAAGCATCCAAGCCTTTTTCTTGCCCTGCTTTATTTTGCCAATGGTATTCAACACTTTGCGCCGAGAACGGCAGCAACAGCAACCCCAACAGGATAAAAATATGCTTCATATCAACCACCTATCACTTCAAAACTTTTCTCTTTTAAGTCGCAACATCATCCGCCCATAGCTCGGCAAGCTGTTTCGATCTTTTCTTCAATTTCTGCCAATAAATCGCTGCGCTTTTTCTCGGCCACCTCTGCTGCCGAAATGGGCGCTAAAACGCGCAACGTAATCGTGCCTGAATATTTTAAAATCGTGCCTTTAGGCCAACAAATGCCAGCATTGTGTGCAACGGGCAAGATGGCAACACCCGCTTTTTTCGCCAGCAAAATAACACCTGGTTTATAAACACCAGCTTCGCCAACCGCGGTGCGTGTACCTTCAGGAAAAATAACCACTGAACGCCCAGACTCAAGCTGCTCTCGCCCTTTCTCGTTCACTTGCTTTAAGGCTTCTCGTGGGTTGGAGCGGACAATGGCAATCGCACCAAGGGCATACAAGGCCCAACCAAAAAACGGGATATACATCAGCTCTTTTTTCAAGATCCAAGCAAACGCTGGCAACACCGCTGGCAGCGCTGCTGTTTCCCAAGTAGACTGATGCTTCACGGCCACCACACAAGGTTCAGCTGGAATATGCTCTCTACCCTCGATTTTCACTTGAATGCCACAGAAAAGCCACAACAATGCATTACCAACCAATCCCCATAACTTGCCCACCTGCCAAGACGCATTTCGCCCAAAAATACGCGCAACAATCACCAACACTGCAATGATGAGCGTACAAACTGTATAGGTGCCGTAAAACAACAACGCTTGGATATAACGCAAAAACAATCTCATGGATGAACCCCTTGTAAACCACGCAACAGTGCATCCACAGCTGCTGCCAAATTCGGCTCAATCATCATATCTGGTATCAAATCTTTTGCCTTATCATGAATGACATCCGCATCACCATAACCACTGCTCACCAGCATGGCTTGAATGCCTGCGCTATGTGCAGCTTCAATATCACGTAATGAATCACCAATCATCAAGATCGCTTCTTTATCATGCATATCCAAAGCATCCATGATTTCAAACAACATACCTGCTTTAGGTTTGCGGCAAGCACAGCCATCATTGGGCCCATGTGGGCAATAGGCGATATAATCAAAGCTGCCGCCCACTTGATGGGTCTCTGCAATCATTTTATCTTGAATCGCAGCAAACACATCGTGTGTCATCATACCACGACCAAGGGCAGACTGATTGCTGCACACAGCCACCTTCATGCCAGCCGCATTCAAACGCGCGATTGCCTCTAAACTGCCTGGAATAGCTTGCCATTGTTCAGGGCTTAAAATGTAGTCGGGAGAGTCGTAATTAATCACGCCATCACGATCAAGTAAAACAAGTTTTATAGCTTTCATGGATGGGAAGCATACGCAAAAAGCAATCGCGATGAAAGTTACAGTCCTTTCATCTTTGCTTTTATCTTGGACGATTCCGCTTCTCACGTTACGCTTACCACCCAAGAACAGACACACCAAGGCAGCCCTATGACCCAAATGCTCAAGCTAGACTCCCCCCTAAAACACGGCGAAGTTGCCCTTGTTGGTGCAGGCCCGGGTGATGCAAGCTTGCTCACTTTGGCTGCTGCCAAACTCATCGCAGATTGTGATGTCATTGTCTATGATGCCTTGGTTTCTCAAGCAATAATGGCTTTGGCTTGCCCAACTGCTGAGCTTGTTTTTGCAGGCAAACGCGGCGGCAAACCTTCTGCCAGCCAGCAAGATATCTGCAATACCCTCATCACCTTTGCCCAAGCAAATCAACGCGTAGTGCGCCTCAAAGGGGGCGACCCTTTTGTGTTTGGCCGTGGCGGCGAAGAGATTCGCGCCTTAGCCGAAAAAAATATCAAATTTCGTGTCATCCCCGGCATCACTTCAGGCATTGCAGCCCCTGCCATGGCTGGCATCCCTGTCACCGATAGGCATGTCAACGCCTCACTGGCTTTTTTAACAGGCCATGAAGCCGAAGGAAAATCGCGCATGGATTGGCAGGCTTTGGTTGCGGCATTTCCTGTGTTGGTGATTTATATGGGTACCCGGAATCTACCCAATATCGCCAAAAATCTGGTTGATGCAGGCATGAAAACCCAAACCCCCATCGCTATTCTTCATGCCGTAAGCCTACCCGAAGAAAAACAAGATTATGGCACGCTCAACGATGTCATCGCTGGAACTTTGCACGGCGAATCCCCTTCCATTGTGATTATTGGTGATGTGGTGAATGAGCGCCGCGATTGGCGGGGAATAGTTTAACGCATCGGATGTTCAAACAAGCCAAGCTTCATCTTTAAAAATGACTTCATCGTTTAACGTGAAGCTGTGTGTATCGGCAAAAACGTCGATATGATATTTGCCGCTCCCACGCTTAAAACCTGGCTTGCCATAGGAACCATGTTTAGCACCCAACGATAAATGAACCCCACACATGCGTTCATAAGTACCGATATCTGTCACTGTGTTTGTTTTGCTAAAGGCGCGATTCATACCGAAACCCAATTCTCTCACCCAAACCACGCCTTCATCGGCGCGAATATTGGTGAGTATTTGATCAAATGCTGGCGTGGAATTTTCACAAGCGACAACCTGACCCGCTTCAATCGTTAAGGTGATGGGCATGGCTGGTCTGTTGACCCTATAGGTGGTGTCGCCAAATATAAAAATCCGCACCCTGCCATGCACTGCCCTTAAATCTTGGGCTTCGCTAAAGACTTCACCAATGGGAAACTGACCTCCCACATTGGTCATCTCAGTATAATCACCGATATTAAGCTTGGCCGATTCAAAGGCCGATTCATAAAACAACAACTCACCACCACTGTCTAAAACCCCTGAGCTTGCAGCATCAAGCTTAGCTTTAAGGGCGCGGCCAACACCACGATAATAATCAGCATCATATGCCAAGGCGTTGATATAAAATGGCACCTCATGCTCAGCCATACGATTAAGGTGTGGATGTTCTATCACTTTGATCTGGCGTTTAAAAAGTTCAACGCGAATACGGAATGCATCCAAGCGAAAATGCGTGGTTTGAACCAACACCACCAAATCAGATGCTTGTAACAAGGCAAATCTCTCCATGATGACTGATGGTGTTTGGGCATTAAAATCTACAGCTATTGCATGAGGCAAACAGCGTTGGTATGCAGCAGCCAACACTTGAGCCAACACACAATCTGTGTCGTAAACAATAAGTGCTTGCGCTTGATTGTTATGATGAAAAGAGAGGCGCAAAAGATCGTTCAAATGCGCCTCGGCTGTTGCCATCAAGGCTTGTTCGTCCAACACAGACGATTGTTTGTTTTCCATGGGAATCTCTCGTGTGGGTGATGTAAAATTTATCGTATTTGTTGCACTTTGCAGCCTGAAACCTTGAAAATTTTGGAAGCTTGTCCAAGCCCTTGTTGCTGTCTGGGTATCGCTGCTGACATATGGCGTTTCCAACGGTATTTCAATGTGTAAGAAGGCTCTTCAACCAACTTCCCCTTTCTGTTCAAGCTGCTTGAAAGCAAAAGGCCACCACATTCTTTTGCCAAACGACGTGTTTCCACGTCTGCATCAACACGAATAGCAATCCAACCCTGTTGATAACATGCATGATGCAGCGTTTGTTTGGCAGGAAAAACCAAAGTGACGGCACCTGGCCAAGATTGTTTGGCCAGGTGGCGTAGTGTCGGTGTAATCACCACAGCCTGTTTTAAAGCTGTGGCGATGGAATCAGCCAACAATAAAAATGGCCCTTTGCGTTGTTTAAAACGTTGCATCTTGTTGATGCCTTTTGAGGAATACGCTGAAGCTGCAATACCTGCTAAGGTGGATGTCGGATGCGCCAGCAAACCACCTTCACGCAACACATACCCTGCTTTGAGCGTTTTTATCTTGGCTGACGCTGAGTTGATTCTAACGCATTTGGCTGAAACGCCCACGAGCGAAATTAATCGCCTGCTAAAATAGCTTCTGCCTGTTTCGCGCGATCAAAACGAAGTTTATGCGCCAAATCTTCATCCGTTTGGGCAAGCATTTGCACAGCAAGCAAACCCGCGTTATGCGCCCCATTGATCGCCACAGTCGCTACAGGCATACCAGGCGGCATCATCACAGTCGATAACAAAGCATCTTCACCATTCAGTGCGCCAGAAGCAATCGGCACCCCAATCACGGGTTTAATGGTTTTTGAGCATACCACACCAGCCAAATGCGCTGCCATACCTGCTGCACAAATAAACACCTGACAACCCGCAGCTTCTGCATCTCGAATGGCTTCAGCCGTTGCATCTGGGGTGCGATGTGCTGAGCGAACCAATGTTTTATAAGCAACACCAAATTCTTCAAACACCGCCTCAGTTTTTTGCATCACTGGCATATCATTTTTGCTGCCCATCAAAATTAATACTTTAATATCTTTCATCTCACCCTTCTTATCTATCGTAATTTTTAAATACTTTAATAGCGAAGAATAAACGCAGTTTGCCCAAATGTCTTGCTGTTCAAATATAATAACCTGTTATGATGATTGCTACAGTAATATTTATGGCGCACAATCCACTATGCACGAAAAAAGAGGTCGGTCTCATCATACAAATTTCTCGGCCTAGATTGTTCATCTTATAACTTTAAACTAAAATACATAAGCTAACGCTATAAATATAAGGCTTAGTAAATAAGCGGTTATGATGACAAGGCTTAATTCAAAGCTTCTTACCCGTGCGGAGATATTCACGTGAAAAGAATTTTTATTGGCTTTATTCTATGCTTTGCGGGATTAGCACTTATGCGTTTTGATGTTCGTTTGATAGGCATCATCACCTTTATTGTTGGATTAAGCATAGCTATTCGAAATTATAGCAATCACTGACAAATGATCTCAAGCAAGCAACTTCAGCATGTTTAGGCGCTTTGTCAGGTATATTTTTCCATTTGATATTTTGACATGCTTGGCCATTCATATACTCTGTGAATTAGCAGTAAAATTGATAAGCCCTGTTGTCACATGCTGTACAAATCAGCATAGTCTTCTTTAAATGAATAACAACATGGTGCTTCAAAAAAACATCAGCCATGCAATGCACAACTCCAAGGATAAAAGATGCACGGAACATACAAACCCTTATGGCTTGATAATAACGGCGACTTAGAAGTCATCGACCAGCGTTATTTACCCTTTGAAAAGAAAACCCGCATCTTGCATACAGGAGCCGATGTTAGTCAGGCTATCACAGACATGACAGTACGTGGTGCAGGTGTGATTGGTAATGTTGCAGCTTTTGGTGTGTATTTACTTGCCCGTGAATATGCAGGCGACAAAACAAAAATTACTGAACAAGCCCAAATCATTCGTGCTTCTCGCCCTACGGCTGTTAACCTGATGTGGGCTGTAGACCGCATGCTACAAGTGGTCGCACAAAGCCAACATGTGATTGCCGATTGCAAAGCTGAGGCCATTCAAATTTGTGATGAAGATGTATTGAGAACACAGGACATTGGGCGTATTGGCTGTGATATTATTGAAGACATCATGCAACGCAAAGCGCTAACAAGCTTTAATATCCTCACCCACTGCAATGCAGGTTGGTTGGGCATTGTAGATAGCGGCTCTGCCCTTGCTCCAATTTATGAAGCCCAACGCCGTGGCATTCCTATCCATGTTTGGGTAGATGAAACACGTCCACGCAATCAAGGCGCTAGTTTAACGGCATGGGAGCTGCTGGATGCAGGCATCCAACATACCATCATCCCCGACAACACTGGCGGCCATCTGATGCAGCAGGGTATGGTAGATATGGTAATTACAGGTGCCGATAGGGTTGCCTTAAATGGGGATGCCGCCAACAAAATTGGCACTTACCTCAAAGCTTTAGCCGCCAAAGACAATGATGTTCCCTTTTATATTGCTCTGCCAACCAACACCTTTGATTTTGCATGTCAAAATGGTGTGAAAGACATCAGCATTGAAATGCGCAGTGAAGATGAAGTGCATATGATGCGTGGCGTGGATGAACATGGTCTGCCACAGATAATTCGCATCACGCCTGAAGGCACAAAAGCAGCCAATTACGGCTTTGATGTCACCCCTGCTCGGCTGATTACTGCTTTCATCACCGAAGCGGGCTGCATAACACCCAACAAAACAGCCATTTCGAGGCTAAAATGATTGATGGCGTCATCAAATACCATGTCCAACATAACTTGGGGCCGGCACCTGAATTTTCAGGCTTTGCAACCATAGAGCCCCTAAGGGCGCGTCTTTTTGCACTTGGTTTGATTGGTGAAAAAGATGGCATTGGTTATGGCAATCTTTCACAACGGCATCTGGTCAGCCAATCCTTTTTTATCACCGCAACGCAAACAGGGAAACAAGCAGCACTCATCCAACAACAATATACCTTTATCAACCATTACAGTTTCGAGACGTTCACAGTGTTTTCACAAGGCAAATATAAACCTAGCAGCGAAGCTTTAAGCCATGCCATGATTTACGAAATCCATCCCGAAATCACAACCATCATTCACATTCATTCTGCAGCCCTATGGCATCACATGCAGGCCAATCGCGCTCTCGCCACCACAGCCGAATATGGCACAGCGGAGATGGTTACAGAAATCGCAAACCTTTATAAAAACATCAATCCATTTAAGCACAATGCCTTTGTCATGCAAGGGCATGAAGATGGCATCATCACCTTTGGCAGAAACATCGCAGAAGCCGAACACGCATTGTATCAAATCATTCAAGCACAGCTGCAAGCATAAAAACAATGCCTCACAAAACCACAGCCATTGATAACATAAGTTGCATGTGTAGACATTGCCTAGATAAACAAACTTCTTAAAAAACAAATCCCGTTGCAAAAACCATCAACAAGAGGTGTAAACATGATTGCTGAACTACCCATGTACATCAACTTCATTTTCGGAATCACAACACTATTAACCGTATTCCTTTTTTATAAAGCAGCCCACCACTCCAAACTTGTTTTAGGCATCATTGTAGCGTGGTTGATCTTGCAGACTGGTTTAGGTTTTTCATCATTTTATCAAGCGACAGACAACATGCCGCCGCGATTTGTATTGCTGATTCTACCACCCCTATTGCTCATCACATGGGTGTTCTTAAGCGCTAAAGGCAAAGTATTTATCACACAGCTTGATTTAAACTTACTCACTTATCTACACATCGTACGTGTGCCTGTGGAGCTGGTGTTATTCGCATTGTTTTTACATCATCACGTCCCACAACTGATGACCTTTGAAGGTAGGAATCTTGATATTTTGGCAGGTTCTACTGCCCCCATCATGGCTTATTTCTTAAACTCCAAACAAGCGATGAGCAAAAACATATTGTTGCTCTGGAATATTTTAAGCCTTGGTTTATTGCTCAATATTGTGGTGAATGCTGTGCTTTCTGCCCCTACGCCTTTTCAGCAGTTTGGATTTTCTCAACCCAATCTGGCCATTTTATATTTTCCTTTTATCTGGTTGCCCTGCTGCATTGTGCCTATTGTCTTATTTTCACATTTGGCAGCCATCAAGAAGCTGTTAAGTGAGCAAACAATGGCTGCACCCAAAACCTAAACCTAAACCTAAACCTAATGATTTCACTTGGATGGTTTTGTGATGTTTATCTGGATGGGTGCCATTTCATAGCGTATGAATATCAAAGCGTAACATCGCTACATTTGCAGGTTTTAACGCAGGATTGCCTCCTGGATGTTGTATCCATTGGTAGGCTGGATGCAAAGTGAACCAATCTGTAAGTGGCATATCGTAAGTTACTTCTACAGCTATTTCTGCCGCAGTTAAACCATTGATTTGTCGATTGCTATCGCTGAAGCCAGCCCGTGCCACAGCCAAACCAAACACATCCTCACTGCGACTTACAAGCAAACCTTGCAACACAAAACCCACACCCAAATAATTCGCAATTTCATTCCGATTTGCCTGTGCTAACCCCAGTTGAACAAACATGCCTACACCTTCAGCAAGCGGCTGATCCACAACCATATACACACCTGCATCAGATGAGAAAATCGAACCATCTGGAGCAGTTTTTTCTGCTGAATGTTGCCACAAACCAAGCTTGTAGGCCGCTTCTCCATCCAACCAACCTGCCTCAATAATCGTCATCAATCCCTCAACAGCTTTGTCCACTTTACGTGTTGCAGGGTCGCCATCATACACGGCAACATTCAAATAACTTTGTTCATTATGCAGGCTTAATCGTGTTGCCATGCCTGCTTCTGGCCATAATGATGTGCCAACATTACCAGACATTTCTGGGCCAATACCAAAGGATGAGTTTAAAAATAAGGTGCCATATTCAGAAGCATAGAATTCAGAGTTAAGATCATGGTAACCCAATAACAATGAAACAGACTCATTCAATGCATGATCATACCAAAATTGTTGCACTCTCAAACGTCTGCCATCGGCGATATTACTCGCTGTTTGCACATCACCAATAAAACCGCTCGGGTCTTTGCCGTGATCAAAAAGCACTTCGGCAAACCAAGTGCCACTATCCCATAAACCAAGTGCTTCAGTATCAACGACAATCGAAACATCCGCTGTGCCAAGTACTTGTGAGCCTTTTTTATCACCACCGCTTAAGTTTTTTACCACTTCGCCAACATAAAAGGCTTCGGTTATGATGGCCTCTTCTGCCCAAGCAAGCTGCTGCCAACATAAAAGTAAAGCCAAGCCACATAATTTTACACGGTATGTTATCATATATTTTCTCCAATATTTTAATAACTTATCGGTAAAACCTCAACCTACTTTAGCAATATTTGGGTTTATTTCATGCTTATTTAAAACTTTGCAACAACGAGGCTGTAATCAAATGCCACCCATCCACCAAAACAAACAAAATGATTTTAAGTGGCAATGAAATCATCACCGGTGGCAACATCATCATGCCCATACTCATCAACACACTGGCAACCACCAAATCAAGTACAACAAAAGGGATATAAATCAAAAATCCAATTTCAAAAGCTGTGCGTAATTCACTAATCACAAACGATGGAATCAACACATGCATGGGGGTTTCCGCTGCCGTTTGTGGCTTCTCCATTTTTGCAGCACTTAAAAACAAGAACAAATCATCTTCACGTGTTTGCCGCAGCATAAAGCTACGTAAAGGGTCAATGGCTTTATCCATGGCTTCTGATTGGCTGATTTCTTCATTCAAATATGGTGTTAAAGCTGTGCTATCAATCGTATTCCATACTGGCATCATGATAAAAATAGTCATAAACAATGC
>JAJFLD010000099.1 GCA_021772875.1 Ghiorsea sp.
TTGGCTTGTGGTGAAGAAGTGCCATGTTTTGCATTAACAGGGCCTGATGCAGGCAGTGATGCAGGAGCCATGCCCGATGTTGGAACTGTAGAAAAGGCGATGTTTGAAGGCGAAGAAGTGCTGGGTATTCGTTTGAATTGGAATAAACGTTATATCACACTTGCACCTGTGGCGACATTGGTTGGCCTGGCCTTTCACCTTTATGACCCAGAAAAACTGTTAGGCAAAACAGCTGATATTGGTATCACAGTAGCGCTTATCCCCGCAGATGTAGCAGGGGTAACCACGGGTCATAGGCACAACCCACTTTATATTCCTTTTCAAAATGGACCAACGCAAGGTGAAAATGTATTTATTCCACTCTCCTTTGTTGTGGGAGGTGCTGAATATGTTGGGCAAGGCTGGCGCATGCTGATGGAAAGTTTGGCTGCTGGGCGGTCCATCTCTTTGCCAGCACTAAGTTGTGGTACAGGAAAATTGGCCAGCCGTGTGGCAAGTGCTTATACCCGCGTTAGAGAGCAGTTTGGCATTCCCATTGGGCGGTTTGAAGGTGTATCTGAACGGTTAGCTCATGTTGTGATTTCAACATACACAGTCAATGCAGTGCGCAAATTAAGCGCGCGGGCTGTTGATCTTGGAGAAAGACCATCGGTATTATCAGCTATCGCCAAATACAATACCACCGAGACCATGCGTCGGGTGATTAACGATACCATGGATGTCTTAGGTGGTAAGGGTATTATTGCAGGGCCTAAAAATTTATTGGCGCATATTTATATGTCTATTCCTATTGGTATTACGGTAGAGGGCGCAAACATTTTAACCCGAAGTATGATTGTATTTGGTCAGGGTGCGATTCGTTGCAATCCTTATATTTTAGCGGAAATTGAGGGCATCAACCATCCTGATAAAAAACAAGGATTGAAGCGCTTTGATAAGGCTTTGTTTGCGCATCTGTTTAGCCTAGGACTAGGTATCATAAGAGCAAAACGTTTTGCTTGGTTAGGCTTTATACCCTCGGCTACACCTGCTCAAACCAAACTTTCAAGTTGTTACCATCAAATCAATCGCTTAAGTGCGCTCTTCTCCATCGTTGCAGATCTTTCTATGGTCATACTTGGAGGTAAACTTAAACAAAAAGAATCCATTTCAGGACGTTTGGCTGATGCCTTGAGTGGTTTATATCAGGCTTCAGCGGTATTAAAACTGTATGCCGACCGCCATGAACCTGAAGAGGAAAAACAAACAGCCCAAGCCGCTGTAAGTGTTGAGTTGACAAGGGTAGAGCAGGCTTTGGATGGTGTGTTGAGGAATTACCCTCACCCATGGATTGCCGTATTATTACGTTTGATGGTTTTACCCTTTGGCACCAAGCGGCATGCGGTGAGTGATGAAACATTACATGCCATTTCAAAACGTGTAATGGCTAATGGTGGTTTGCGTGCTGCATTGATCGAAGGCACTTATTTGCCTGATGCCCCTGATGAACCCTTGCAGCAATTAGAACAAGCCTTACAAGCAACATTAATAAGCGCGCCTATTTTAGATAAACTTAAAGCCAAATATGGGCGTTCGGCAGTGAAGGCAGCTGCATTGAAAGAAACCACAACGCAAGCATTGGCTGATGGTGTAATGAGTGAGCAGGAGCAACAACAAATCGAGTTATGGCTGGGTTTGCGTGATCAAGTGGTCGCAGTAGATGATTTTGATGCAGTGGAGAATAATCATGAATAAACGTTCAGTTTATGTAGTGGATGGTGCGCGTAGCCCTTTTCTTAAGGCGCGTGGAAACAGAGGTGTTTTTTCAGCGTCAGACTTGGCAGTACATGCTGGACGAAGCTTGCTGGTGCGGCAGCCTTTTGCAGCATCTGATTTGGATGAAGTGATTATGGGCTGTGTGATGCCTGAGCCGAATGAGGTGAATATTGCACGTATTATTGCTTTGCGTTTGGGCTGCGGTGATCATGTACCTGCTTGGACAGTGCAACGCAATTGCGCCTCAGGTATGCAAGCCATTGATGCCGCACGCTTGAAAATCATGAGTGGTGAATCCGATTTGGTGCTGGCAGGGGGCACTGAAGCGATGAGCAGAGCGCCATTGCAACTGCGCCCTGAAATGGTGGATTGGTTGGCGGCATGGAGCCGAGCAGCGACTTTGCCGAAAAAACTAGCGCTTTTAGGAAAAATTCGGCCTGGGTTTCTGGCGCCAGTTATCACCTTGCTAAAAGGGCTGAGTGATCCGCTTGTGGGTTTAAGTATGGGGCAAACGGCTGAAAACTTAGCTTTTCGGTTTGGTATAAGCAGAACAGATATGGATAACTTTGCTATGGCGAGTCATCAAAAAGTGATGGCTGCTGTTGAGCAACAAAACATGAATGAAATTGTGCCCATTATTTCTGATGCAGGGCAGATATTTTCAGCAGATGATGGTGTGCGAGGTGATTCCACACTGGAAAAACTTGGCAAATTGCGTGCAGTTTTTGATAGGTCTTATGGTTTGGTTACGGCTGGTAATAGTGCCCAAATCACCGATGGGGCGGCGATGTTATTGCTTGCCAGTGAAGAGGCTGTGAAAAAATACAAGTTGCCAATTCTCGGCACAGTGGATGATGTGGAGTGGGCAGCATTGGCTCCAGAGCAAATGGGATTGGGCCCTGCTTATGCTATTCCACCTTTGTTAAATCGCCATGGCTTAGGCATTGATGATATTGATGCATGGGAGATTAATGAAGCCTTTGCGACCCAAGTTCAAGCAAATTTACTGGCTTTAAATGATGATGATTTTTGCAAACAAGTTTTGGGTTTGGATGTTGCCCTTGGTCAGATTGATGAAGCAAAACTTAACCGAGAAGGTGGTGCTATTGCCATTGGTCATCCAGTGGGTGCCAGTGGTGCGCGTATAGTTTTGCACTTGTTGGAGAGCATGAAAAGAAATCGCGAACAGCGAGGTGTTGCTTCAATTTGTATTGGTGGTGGTCAAGGTGGCGCGGTGTTGTTATCGGGGGTTAAAGCATGAGCAAGCAGGTGATGTGGAAATTAGATATTGATGAAGCGCAAATCGGCTGGCTTCATTTTGATGTGCCTGAGAGCAGTGTGAATACACTTTCGCAACAGGCTTTGATGCAATTGGATCAAGTGTTGGATGTGGTGAGCAACAGCAATCTCAAAGGGCTTATTATCTTATCGGATAAAAAGAAAGATTTTATTGTTGGTGCAGATATTGCTGAGTTTACAGAAGTCACAAATGTTGATGGTGCCGAAGCTTTTATGAATACCGCACATCAAACATTCAAGAAAATTGAAGATTTAAACATACCATCAGTTGCAATGATTCATGGGAATTGTTTGGGCGGTGGTTTGGAGTTGGCGCTTGCTTGTGATTACCGCGTGGCAACTGAAGATGCAAAGCTTGGGTTTCCAGAAGTATTTTTGGGTATATTCCCAGGGTTTGGTGGTTCAGTGCGCTCTATTGAGCGTGTTGGTGTGTTGGCTGCGATGACGATGATGCTCAGTGGGCGAACATCCATTGCTAAAAAAGCAAAAAAAATGGGTTTGGTGGATGATGCCGTACCTTTGCGCCATTTGCGGCATGCCGCAGTGTTTGCCATTGAGCATGCATCACATACAACGTCGCGTAAAAATACAATATTAGAAAAAATCATGCATACAGACTTAGGCCGTAAACTTGTTGCCAATATCTTACGCAAAAAAACAAAGAAACTGGTTAATCCCAAACATTATCCTGCGCCGTTTGCACTTATTGATTTGTGGCAAAACTATGGTGGAAATCGAGCGTTGATGTTTAAGCAAGAGGTCAAGGGTGTAGCAAGCTTGATTATTTTGCCGCAAGCACAAAATTTAGTGCGTTTATTTTTTCTACAAGAGCGCCTCAAATCTTTAGGCAAGGGGCAACCGAGCACGATAAAATATGTTCACGTTATTGGTGCTGGCATGATGGGGGGTGATATTGCCGCATGGTCTGTGTTACAAGGGTTAAAGGTGACCTTACAAGATCAAAATGGGGAAGTGGTTGCCGCAGCTATCAAACGCGCTGCTGCGCTGTTTGGTAAAACATTGTACACACCAAGAGCAAGGCAAGAAGCTATGGATAGGTTAATCCCCGACTTGCATGGTGATGGCATCAAACAAGCAGATTTAGTGCTTGAAGCAATCGTTGAAAACCTTGAAATCAAACAGGGTTTATATCAGGCCATAGAGCCACAAATGAAACAGGGTGCTATTTTGGCAACCAATACCTCAGGCATTCCTATTGATGAGTTGGCTAAAAAACTAGCCCACCCCGAACGCTTAGTGGGCATTCATTTCTTCAACCCTGTAGCCAAGATGAAACTTGTAGAAATTGTTGCAGGTAAAGCCACAGACGAGGCTACCTTACAAGCGGCCAATGGTTTTGTGACAGCTATTCACCGCTTACCGTTGCCTGTTAAAAGTTCACCTGGGTTCTTGGTCAATCGCATTTTGATGCCCTATTTGATGGAAGCGATTCTTATGGTGGAAGAAGGCATAAAACCAGAAGCCATTGATCAGGCAGCTTTGGATTTTGGTATGCCTATGGGACCCATTACTTTGGCAGATAGGGTGGGTTTGGATATTTGTCTTGCTGTGGCTAACGATTTATCCGAAATCAGTGAAGGTAAAATACCTGAGTATTTAAACCAGTGGGTGCAAGCGGGTCGTTTGGGCTTGAAATCTGGGCATGGTTTTTACCATTATAAACAAGGCAAAATAGTGCAATCTCAAGATGCATCGGGGCGCATATATCAAGAAGATGTTCCCAACCGTTTGGTGGCAAGGATTACCAATGAGGCAATACGCTGTTTGCGAGAGGGCATTGTTGCTGATGCAGATTTATTGGATGCAGGCATGGTTTTTGGCACAGGATTTGCACCATTTCGAGGTGGGGTGATGAAATATATCGCCACAGCAGGTCAAGAAAGCATGATGGAGATGTTGGACGTGTTGGAAGATAAATACGGGGAGCGTTTCAAAAAAGATGATGGATGGAGGTAAATATGTCACCCATACTGTATGCCAAAGGAACGATTGATACGATTTATGATGTGTTTTGTGAGCGCGTACGCCAAACACCTCAAGCCATTGCCTACCGCTATTTTGCCAAACCTGAAGAAGCTTGGTTGGATATCACCTGGCAAACCATGGCAGACTATGTGGCAGAACGCGCTAAGCTATTAAAAGATGCAGGCGCAGCTCAAGGAGATCGTTGTGCTGTTTTGTTAGAAAACTCTCCTTATTGGGTGTGCGCAGATCAGGCGGCATTGTCGTTGAATATGGTGACAGTACCGCTGTTTTACAATGATAGAGCTGAAAATACGGCCCATGTTTTATTGCATTCAGGTACGCGGTTTTTGATTGTAAACACACGTGAACAATGGCAAACCTTAGAGCCACATCTTGAAGAAGGGCGATTGGAAAAAGTATTCTTGGCAGATTCTTTTGAAATCATTTGGTCAGGAGAGAAAAAACAGCTTTCAATCAATACCGATGATTTGCCAGAAAATTTGGCGACAATCATTTATACCTCAGGCACAACGGGTAAACCCAAAGGTGTGATGTTGTCGCATGCAAATATCTTAACCAATGCAGGGGCGGCAAATGCTGTTTCAAATATCTACCCTGAAGATTTGTTTTTATCTTTTCTGCCGTTATCGCACGCTTTTGAGCGTACAGTAGGTTATTATTTACCGATGATGACAGGTGCATCGGTTGCTTTTGCACGTTCGGTGTTAAAGCTGCAAGAAGATTTGGTAAGCATACAGCCAACAGTTATTGTATGTGTGCCGCGTGTATTTGAGAAAATAAATGAACGTTTTAATGAAAAATTAGCGTTAGCTTCAACGGTGATGAAAAAGCTTGTAAGCCTGGCTGAAAAGGTTGGGTATCAACACTTTCAGCGAAGTCAGAAGCAACTTGGTTGGGGATTAAGCGAGCTTGTTTTCCCCGTGCTTGATCATTTGGTTGGCAACAAAATTCGCGCTTCCTTGGGTGGGCGTTTACGCATTGCAGTCTCTGGTGGTGCGCCCTTGTCGCCATCAATCGCTAAGCGTTATCTTGGGTTTGGGGTGCCAATTATTCAAGGTTATGGGCTTACAGAATGTTCGCCTGTGGTTAGTAGCAATAGCTTAGAAAATAACGATCCAGAAAGTGTTGGCGAAGCCTTGAACTGCGCTGAACTTAGCATTGCTCCAGCAAGTGGTGAGCTTCTCGTACGTGGCCCAAGCATTATGCTGGGGTATTGGTTGCAAGTTAAAGAGACCGATGAAGTGATTGATGCAGAGGGTTGGTTCCACACCGGTGATATTGCAAAGATTGTGAATAAAAGGGTTTATATCACGGGAAGAATCAAGGATATCTTGGTTTTATCCAACGGAGAAAAAGTACCTCCAACGGATGTAGAGGATGCGATTTTACAAGACCCTTGGATTGATCAAGTGATGGTAGTTGGTGAAGGTAAGCCATTCTTGGTCGCTCTCATTGTTGCCAGTGCCCAAGGGCAGCATGCCAGCAAAGCCGTGCTTATCAAAAGAATAGCCAAAGATATGCATGCCTTTCCTGGTTATGAAAAAGTTAAAGACATTGTGCTCTGCCCTGAGCCCTGGACGATTGAAGAAGGATTATTAACACCAACCATGAAGCTACGCAGGCAGCAGGTTACGCAAAAATATGAGGCGCAAATTAAAGCAATTTACGACACATAAAACGTATGTTTTATGCCTAGTCTTGGTGTCTTAATTCGGGCGCAGCGGTACCCATTTGGGTAGTGGTTTCCCGCCCAACTCAAACACCGCCAGCCCAGAGATAATGAATCCAGCACCAAGAATAACATGAAATGTGATGGCCTCATTATTGAAGTAGTGGCCAAGCATTAAGGATGTAACTGGTGTAATCAAAGCAATAAGAGCAACGCGGGTAGCTTCGACATGTTTTAAAACGTAAAAATACAAAGAAAATCCCAGTACGGAACCAAACAGTGCTAAATAACCAATCGCCCAAACGGTATAGGTTGGAGCAAGTGTTAAGCTGTTGATGGTTTGTTGTAGCGATGGTTGGCTAAGTAGCCAAGTGATGATGAGTAGCGGGGTTGCAACACAGAGTGTGCCTGCAGTCATGCTGATAGCATTGACATGCGCATTGATGCGCTTTACCCAAATGGCAGATATTGTATGGATGGTTCCCGAGAGTAAAACACCACAAACACCAAACACTGCGGATTGCCCTATCGTTAAACTATGACCAAAAATAATTACTAGACCCACAAAACCAATCAGCATGCCCATCATTCTATAGCGTGTGATCAGCTCATTTTTAAGCCAGAAAGATGCAAGAATAGCGGTGATGATAGGTGTGAGCCCGAATAGCAATGAAACCCAGCCGGAGGGAATGAATTGCGCTGCCCAGTAGACGGCTAACATACCACCGTAAATACCAAAACCACCACAAAGGTAGGCCAACAAAGCACGGCGATGCCATACAATCTTTTTTTGTATAAGCATGGCAAAAATAAAGGCCAAGATTGTGCCGAGTAACATGCGGCTGGTGACAGCAAACAAGAAACCCGCAGCTTGGCCACTCCAAGCAATCGCCAGTGGTGTGGTGCTCCAAATCAGTACAACGCCAAAATAGGCGAGAGGTATGGGCATGGCAAATTATCCTTGGTTTTAAATGTTTGGTCTTAAAAAAGACTTATGCTATTGAATGAATCATTTAGAAACAAAAAAGGCGGCCAACTGGCCGCCTTTCGAATGCTTATTAAAAAGCTTTTAGATTAAAGTGTTTTTAAGAAAGCAATAAGCTCATCTTGTTTTGCTTTATCACAAACTTTTTGTGGCGGCATTTTAGATTTTGCTTTTTTGTTGCCTGTATATTCTTTGATAGCTTTCTTAGAATTACAAATCCAAGCACGAAGATGATCTTCGTCCCAAGTCCAATCAGCCTTAGCTAGACTTTTACCATATCTAAAACCATCGTGCTTGCCAGCCGCGCGACCAAAAATACCTTTAAGACCAGGGCCTACTTTGTTTTTATCGCTGAAGTTGTGGCATGCTTTACATTTTTTTTCAGCGCCAGCCATAGCTTCAGTTGCTGCTAGACCACTTACCAAAAATGCAGATGTTGCAGCAATCATTAATACTTTTTTCATTAAAATTCGTCCTCCTCTTGTTAACATAAACGGATTTCTAACCCTCTTTTTTCTGCTATGCAAGTATAATTATCACTAAAACAAATACATATTTATATATAAT
>JAJFLD010000100.1 GCA_021772875.1 Ghiorsea sp.
TCCGCGCCAATCATGAAATTCTCTATTAAATCTTCAAATGATTGGGGTTCCCCATGTATTTCGAGATAATCACGATGCGCAAAAAAGCCAAGCGGCATATCTTGAAGTCGTCTGGCAATGAGTTCAGCTTGGGTAGGTTCAAACATACGCAAAGCAATATCGGCTTCGCGTTTGTTTAAGCTACTGCTTTTATTGGTCACTACGATTTCTATGTTGACTGCGGGATACTTCGCTTTAAAAGCAGCAATGGCTGCGGGTAATACATAAATGGCCATGATTTCATTCACACTGATGCGAACATCACCTTTTAATTCGGATGACAAACCTAAAGCTTGGCGGTGAAAGCTATCTGAAAAATCAGCCATTTTCTCTGCTGATTCCACCAACGCTTTACCCGTTTCCGTGAGTGTTAAACCTTGCGTGCTGCGCTTAAAAAGATTGAGTTTGGTGTGGGCTTCAAGGGCTTGGATATCGCGTGTTAATGTGGGTTGAGAAACACCCAAAACACGTGCGGCAGCAGATAAACTACCCTCTTGTGCGGTAGCCAAAAAGGAGCGGATGAAGTTCCATGGTATGTCATTCATATATGAATATCCTTTATAGGCAAATGCGCATTCAATACTCGAATATGAATAACTATAGTTCCTCGATTACGACTAAACAAGGCGAATAAAGGAGAGCATGATGAAAAAGGTATTGGTGATGGGAGTGAATGGGACATTTGGTAGGCATGTGACAAAGGCTTTGATGGATAAGGGTTTTGAAGTGAAGCTATTTATGCGTGATCCACAAAAACTACCTCAGGAATTCAGCGCACTAGAAGTCATTCAAGGCGATGTATTAGATATCTCAAGCATCAAACGCGCATGTTTGGATATTGATGTGATTGTTTATGGCGTGAATCCAGCGAATTATGATTGGGATCATAAGGCTATTCCGTATTTGGATCATGTGATTGCAGTGGCAGAAGAAAACAAGATAGCTATTGTTTTCCCGGGCAATGTTTATGTTTTTAATCCAAAAGACGGTTCAGTTTTTGATGAGTTGGCCACGCAAAACCCACCAACGGATAAAGGATGTATACGAAAAACAATGGAAGAACATCTGCAAGCTGCAGCAACCAGAGGGCTTAAGGTCGTCATCCTTCGCATGGGAAATTTTATTGCACCAGACTCAAAAAGCTCTTGGCTGCCACATTTGATTAAGGCCAATAAAAAGGGGTATAACCTTGCATGCCCAAGCAGCTCTCGCAGCGTGCGTGTGAATTGGGCTTATGTGCCTGATGCAGCGCAGGTGGTTGCACAGTTGATATCTAAGCTTGATGACTTGCCAAATTTTAATGTATTTCACTTTGAAGGATTTAATGTAAATACCAATGATTTGGCCTCAAGTATAGGCAAGATAAGTGGTAAGGAAGTGACAATAAGCGCTTTTCCGTGGTGGTTTTTCAGATTGGGTTCACCATTTTCAAAAATGTTTAAGGGTCTTGTAGAAATGCGCTATTTATGGAATCAAGAAATAAGCATGAAGGATACAAAGCTTCATACATTGCTTGATGACGATTTTATCCACGCTGATTTGGATACGGCGTTGGTGGCGAGTAGAGTAATCCACTGCAATTGATGAAGTGAAAAAATTATAACACAGTTTCGCTGCTGGGTTGATTGATCATTTTAGATGCCTCTTGTTTGAAGGATTAACTTTACTGGTTATGCTCTGCCATCATTGGTATTGCGGTGTTTTGAAACAGAACCGCAAAATAAAAAAATGATATGAAGGAATATGCCGTGCGATTTCAGTGTGTTGGTTATCTATTTTTGATGCTTTTGATGATATCGGGGCAGGCATTTGCAGATGCGATCAGCAAGGGTGCAAAATTCAGAACGACGTTTGAAGAGATTACATTGCCTGCCAATGAAAAAATGGGGTTGCAAGGGTTTACGCTGCTTTATGATATCAACGACTATCTCGCGATTGGCCCTGCTTTGTATGGTGCTTTAACGGGGCAACGGGGTGGATTTATCACGCTCGGGCTAGCTGCCGATGTGAGCGCAGATATTTCAGATACATTGGGCTGGAATGCTGGTGTGTTTATTGGTGGCGGTGGTGGGCGCGGCGGCTATACGATTCAAGGTGGCGGTCTTGAAGTACGCTCACATTTAGGGCTTGATGTTGATCTTCAATCTTGGGGTAGTGTGGGTGGTGGTTTAAGTTATCAAGATTTCCCCAATGGTAGTATTCATAGCTTGCAGCCTTATGTTGCTTATGCGTATGACTTTAATGTTTTGACGTCCAATGGTTGGAACAATGCTGATGTACAAGCTGAGAGTAGTGCGCTTAAAATACCTGACGTATCATTATCAGAGTTTTCAGTCGTTTATCGCAAGTATAAGGCTTTGAAGGGTGTGCTTAGAGACGACCTTAAGCCTCAGTTTCCTAGCCTAACTTTGCTTGGTGTGGAATGGCGTAGATATGTGAGTGAGCATGTGTATGTGAAAGGCGAAACTGAAGGTGCTATGGGCGGCCGAAGTACAGGCTATATGCAAATCCTTGTTGGTGGTGGTTATGCTTTAAATATCACAGACACGACAAAAATTATTGGATCGGCATCC